>JAVLUO010000005.1 GCA_031628995.1 Bacillota bacterium LX-D
CGGAGGGGAACCACCCGTTCCCATCCCGAACACGGAAGTTAAGCCCTCCAGCGCCGATGGTACTAGGGAGTATTCCCTGGGAGAGCAGGTCACTGCCAGAATTAATTTTTAAGTCCAGTTACAAGAGTAGCTGGACTTTTTGAATTTAAACGTGTTAAGTTATAATTTAAAAGTTATGTGAACTGAGTCATCTTTATAGATACTGTAAATCGATTTTACTTATTTTAATGAGTTATTTAGAAAAAAAAGAAAATAATAAATTTAATTTAAGAAAATTATATGGTAAAATCTAAAGAACAAAAGCTGTATAGGAGATTTATTATGAAAATAGCAGTTGTAGATGGTCAAGGTGGGGGTATTGGAAAAATTATTACAGAAAAGATTAGACAAGAATTTGGAGATTTAATTGAAATAATTGCTTTAGGTACAAATGCATTGGCAACTTCTCAGATGCTAAGGGCTGGTGCAAACGATGGTGCTTCAGGTGAAAATGCAATTGTTTTAAATGTCCATAAGGTTGAAATAATTATAGGGTCAGTAGCTATTTTAGCAGCTAATTCTATGTTAGGTGAATTAACCCCTAATATAGCAAAGGCGATTGGGGAGAGTAGTGCCCACAAATTATTATTACCTATAAATAGATGTAATATTGATATAGTTGGCGTAGTTGCTGAACCTTTACCTCATCAAATAGAGCAACTAATAGAGAAATTAAAGAAAATTGTATTAAATCCAAAGTAATATTGGAGGGTGTAATGGATTATTTAAAAATAACTAACACAATTGTTTCTTGGATTAAGGAAAAAGTTGAAAAGGCAAAAGCAGAAGGTGTTTTAGTAGGATTATCCGGCGGTATTGATTCTGCTGTGGTCATGGCCTTATGTCAAAAAGCATTTCCGAATAATTGTATAGGAATTATTATGCCATGCTATAGTAACCCGAAGGATGAAATGGATGCCAAAATTTTGGCTGAACATCTTCAGGTTCCTTACCAAATTATTAATTTGGGAAAAGTATACGATAGTTTGTTGCAAGAAGTAACAAAAGCTGACAAATTGAAAAATGTAATGGCTTTAGCAAATATTAAACCAAGATTAAGGATGACGACTCTCTATTACGAGGCTGCGTTGAGAAATTATTTAGTTGCTGGCACGGGGAATAAAAGTGAAATTGAAATTGGTTATTATACAAAATATGGTGATGGAGGAGTTGATTTTGAGCCAATTGGCGAATTGGTAAAAACTCAGGTTCGTGAACTAGCAAAGTATTTGCAAATTCCTGGTGAAATTATTAATAAAGCTCCGTCAGCAGGACTTTGGACAAATCAAACTGATGAATCAGAAATGGGATTTACTTATGAAGAATTAGATAATTATATCTTAACTGGTCAAGCTGAACCTAATATAAAAGTTAAGATTGAAAATCTGAAAAAAATAAGCGAACATAAAAGACATTTGCCGCCTTGTGCTACATTAAATTAAAAATAAAATCTCAATATGGCAAATAACATAAAGATATGCTTAAATGGCAGAGGATTTAATATGGGAAGGGTGTTATTATGTCTGGACATTCAAAATGGGCAAATATTAAACATAAAAAAGCTAAAATGGACGAAAAAAAGGGCAAGATATTTACAAAGATTGGCCGTGAAATTATTGTTGCAGTTAAGCACGGTGGGTCTGACCCTAATACAAATTTACTGTTGAAGAATATTATTCAAAAGGCTAAAGAAAATAACATGCCAAACGATAATATTCAGAGAGTTATCCAAAAGGCCTCTGGAAACTTGGACGGACAAAATTATGAAGAATTAGTTTATGAGGGATATGGTCCAGCCGGAACAGCTATTTTGTTAGATATTATGACGGATAATCGTAATCGAACGGCTGGTGAAATTAGACATATATTTTCGAAAAACGGGGGCAGCTTAGGTGAAACTGGCTGTGTAGCCTGGATGTTTGAAGCTAAAGGTTTATTTGTTGTTGATATTACTCAATTTGCTAAAGATGAAGACGAACTTATGTTATTGGCAATTGAAGCCGGAGCTGAAGATGTCACTGTTGAGGGGGAAGAAATGCTGATATACACTGCTAAAGTGGACTTTGATATGGTAAAGGATAACATGCTAAGCTTCGGCATAACTTTTAGTTCAGCAGAAATTACAAAAATACCCAAGAATTCAGTTGTTATTAGTGATTTGGAACAAGCACAAAAAATCATAAAATTAATAGATTTACTTGAGGATAATGATGATGTGCAGGCAGTATATTCAAATTTTGAAATAGATGATTCTATAGCTGACCAAATATAAAAGAATAATAAGTATATAATCTCTCTTTTTTGGAAATATTAGACAATTAGAAGTAAATGGAGGGATTATATATATGAAATTAAAAAAATATAAGCAATTATATGTTTTTTTGGGGTTGGTATTTTTTACTAGTTTTTTACTCGTTTATTTGATTACTTCAGTTTTTCAAGGACTTGATTTGAAAAGACAAAAGTCTACTCAGGCGAAAGCTGAGGCCAATAACCTAATTGCTGAAGTTGAAGTTTTTAAAAATTATTTGCTATGTAATCATGTCGTTAAAGAAAATGAATTTCCATTAAGAATTGATGATGCTAACATGGCTCTTTTAAGCAAGCAATATCCAGTTAAACAAGGATGGAAAATAAATGTTGAAAAAAGTAACAAAATAAATATTACACAGGATTTAAAAAAACTTTGCCCGGAAGATGAGGAAAAAAGGTATTTGGCCGTACATAATAATTATTTAGCAATTTATAAGGGCCCTATGGGCTATGGAACCCTAGAAAAAATCACAGAAATTAAAGTTACTACTTTGCCAAAAGAATGGCAGGAAAAAGCTTACAGAGGTGAGCTTGTGTTTGCAAATGAAGCTGAGTTATTAGAAGCATTAGATAGCTTAGACGAATATGAATAAGCTGTGGCCACAGTTGGTTACAGCTTTTTATTATGCTAGTTACGACATTAAAAGGTTATGCCTAAAAGCAGGTATCCTGTTTAATGCGTCGAATAGGTTTGACGAAAGGGGCTGCTATATTATGTTGATTATAGGTATTGATCCAGGAACAGCCATAATAGGTTTCGGAATAATTGAATTAACTGGTAACCATTTTGAAGTTGTGCATTATGGCAGTATTCAAACTAGTAAAAAGGAATCTTTAGCAAATAGACTGCAAAAATTGTATGTTGATTTAGAGAAACTAATTATAGAGTATAAACCTGATCATCTAGCTGTAGAAGAACTTTTTTTTAATAAAAATAGCAAAACAGTACTTGCTGTTGGACAGGCAAGAGGCGTGGTATTATTGGCAGGAGCAAATTATGGTTTAACAATTGGTGAGTATACTCCGTTGCAAGTGAAGCAGTCAGTTGTGGGTTATGGAAGAGCGGAAAAGAGGCAAGTGCAGGAAATGGTGCGGGTAGTATTAAATTTGCCTAATATTCCTAAACCAGACGATGTAGCTGATGCACTTGCAGTAGCTATTTGTCATGGACATTCTTTTAAAATACAAAAGCTATTGCGGGAAAAAGGTGAAATAAATTGATTGCTTTTGTAATTGGAGAAATTTACGCTGTTCAGCAAGATATAGTTTATGTTAATGTTAATGGTATTGGCTACAAAATATTTATCCCTGCTAATGCGCTGTCAAAGCTTCCTCCGCTCGGAGAAAAAGTTTTTTTGCACACTGTATTTTACTTACGTGAAGATCAAGTGCAACTTTATGGCTTTTTAGATGTAGAGGATAAAGAATTATTTCAAATACTTATCGAGGTTAGCGGAATAGGTCCAAAGCTGGCTTTAGGTATTTTGTCGGCTACTTCTAGAATTGACTTAGTCAACGCTATATTAAATGAAAAAATCAGTGTTCTAACTTCATTACCAGGAGTAGGTAAAAAAACTGCACAAAGATTAATATACGAACTAAAAGATAAGTTAGAAAAACTTAATCTAAATGGCAGTCTATTATGTACAAATATTGAACCAGGGATAGGCGGCGGCGAATATGAAGAAGCATTGGAAGCTTTGGTAAGTCTGGGTTACAACCGCAAGGAAATTGAACAAATTCTTTATAAAGTATACAATGAATTAGAAAAAAGATCTTCTAGTGAAGAATTAATTAAAATAGTTTTAAAGAAAATGAGCAAGTAATAAGGGTGTTTGAAATGGATGAAGAAAGATTGTTATCAAGTAGCATTAGAGTCGAGGATTGTGAGATCGAGGGTAGTTTACGGCCACATACACTTAAAGAGTATATTGGACAGTCTAAAATTAAAGAGAATTTAATGGTTTTTATCGAAGCAGCTAAACAACGACATGAAGCGTTAGACCATATATTGCTATATGGTCCTCCTGGCTTAGGGAAAACGACATTGGCCGGTATTATCGCTGCTGAATTAGGCGTACAAATCAGGATTACATCGGGCCCAGCCATTGAAAGAGCCGGGGATTTGGCAGCTATTTTGACTAATTTACAGCAAAATGATGTATTGTTCATTGATGAAATTCATAGATTAAATAGAAGTGTTGAAGAAGTACTATACCCTGCTATGGAAGATTTTGCTTTAGATATTTTAATTGGTAAGGGACCTAGCGCTCGTTCTATTCGTTTAGATTTACCTAAGTTTACATTAATTGGTGCAACTACTAGGGCAGGTTTGCTGACTTCGCCCTTGAGGGATAGGTTCGGAGTCATAAGCAGATTAGAGTATTATCAAAATAGTGAGTTGCTAAAGATCGTGCAGAGAACAGCTGGTATTTTACGTGTGCCCATTGCTGAAGATGGAGCCAGGGAAATTGCTTCAAGATCAAGGGGAACCCCCCGAATTGCTAATCGTTTACTTAAACGAGTTAGGGATTTTGCACAGGTAAAAGGACAAGGAATAATAGATTTAGATATAGCGGAAAGTGCCCTAAACTTACTGGAGGTTGATTCTCTCGGCTTGGATGGTACAGACCGAAAAATGCTTTTAGCTCTCATCCAAAAATTTGGTGGCGGACCTGTTGGTATCGAAACCTTGGCTGCAGCAATCGGCGAGGAACCAGGAACTATTGAGGATGTCTATGAACCGTACTTACTTCAGATAGGTTTTTTAAATCGAACACCTAGAGGACGAATAGCCACAGAGTTTGCCTATAAGCATTTTGGGATACAATACCATTCAGAGTAACAGTTTCTACTAAGCAAAAAAGGGTGATAGTATGGATTTTGGTGGTATGGGAAAAACAATAATTATTATGGGAGTGGTTTTAGTTTTTATTGGCCTTTTGCTAATTGGAGCAGGGAAAATTCCTTTTTTGGGAAAACTACCTGGAGATTTTTTCTGGCATAAAGGTAGTTATACTTTTTATTTTCCTTTAGCTACTTCAATTCTAATCAGCCTTTTACTAACTATTCTGTTGAACATATTTTTTAGAAAATGATCATAAAATGGGCCAGCCCTGCCGAGCAGGATTTTATCTTTAAAATGTCGAAATTAGATTAAGTTTTGCAAAAAAGAGGGTGTAGCTTTTGAAAAGAATATCTTTATTAGTTAGTTTTAGCTTTTTATTTGTTTTCTTATTAATTAACTGTGCTTTCGCCGAGGAAGGTACGAAAATTAAAGTAGGGCTGGCAAGTAGTTTAAATCAAGCCGAATTTAAAGTGGTAGAGGGAAATTACCAACTGATTGATGTAGCTACAGGGTTGGTCATTGCTCGCCCTAATGCCGGTGAAAAGTGGGTGGTTTCCAAAGAAGGACTTGGGCTTAAGGTTTTGAAAGATAATGTAGCTTTCGAAATGCCTTATCAGGGCCCTCTTTTATTAAATCCTGAGAATACTAAACAAAAAAATGTTTTTTTATTTAAAAAAGTGCAATATAGTGATCAATTATTTTTACAAAGCGAAGATAAAGGTATTTTAGCCGTAAATATACTTGACATTGAGAAGTATTTATATGGAGTTGTAGGAATGGAAATAGGGAATTCAGCTCCTTTAGAAGCCTTAAAAGCCCAGGCAGTTGTATCTCGGACTTATGCCTTAGCACAGAAGGGAAAAAGTACGAGGTACGATGTAGGTATTGATACTGCTACACAGGTTTACGGTGGATATAGTGCCCAAAGCGGGTCAGGATGGAGTAGGGTAAAAGAAGCCGTTGACGATACAAAAGGTTTAGTGATTTACTACAATTCAAGTATAATAAAAGCTTTTTTTCACGCCAATTCCGGTGGCTATACGGAAAATTGTGAAAATGTTTTTGTGGAAAATTTGCCTTATTTAAAAGGCGTGCCAGCCCCTGAGGATGAGTATGCTTTGAGTTATGCGCATCAATCAAACGGTTGGCCTGCTAGTACTTATAAGTGGGAAAAAACAATTTCAAGAACTGATCTAAAAAAACAAGTCGATGCTTGGAATAATAAATCCTCAAATAAAATAAATGTTGGAGAAATAATTGATTTTACGCTTTCGCGAACACAACAAAATAGTACAGCCAAAACAGTATCTAATAGGGTAACGCAATTTGACTTTGTTGGAACAAATGGCACTAAATCATTTTATAAAGATAGTATTCGCAGCGTTTTAGGTCTTAAAAGCACTTTGTTTGATTTGCAGCTTGATTCTACTATTACAGTTCTTGATGGTAATGGTAAAAAGAAAACATATAATTACGCAAACAACTTACAAACTGTTAGTGCTAATGGTACTACTGCATTTATTAACGAAGCAGAAAATTATTATTGGGTTCAAGGTAGCCAAGCTCAGAAAAATATTCCAAAAGTTTTCCAAACAGTAGTTATTAATGGTAAAGGTTATGGGCACGGTCTAGGAATGAGCCAATGGGGAGCTTGGGGTCTAGCAAGTCAAGGGTATAATTATATTTCTATCATAAAACACTATTATAACCAGGATAAAAATGACGGACATTTGACCATTGCTCAGTATCGTTAAGGAGATTTGTGATGAGAGTAGAAGATTTTGACTACCAATTGCCGCAAGAATTGATTGCACAGATTCCTGCTGAACCAAGAGATTCATCTAGGTTAATGATTATCAGCAAAAAGGATGCTGCAATAGAACACAGTAACTTTAAAAATGTCTTAGACTATTTAAACCCAGGCGATGTCTTGGTATTGAACAATACCAAGGTTTTACCAGCAAGATTATTTGGAGAAAAAATGAATACTGGAGCGCGTATCGAAATTGTACTATTAAAGCGTTTGAATTATACGCAATGGGAAGTCCTAGCTAAGCCAGGGAAAAGGATAAAGCCTGGGGCAATTATAAATTTTGGCAATGGTGCTTTAGAAGCAAAAGTTGTGCAAGAAACTGAAGCTGGAGGGAAAATTTTAGACTTTAGATTTCAAGGTATATTTGAGGAAATTTTACAGCGTTTAGGGAAAATGCCACTGCCCCCTTATATTAAAGCAGAGTTGTCTGATCAAGAGCGATACCAAACAGTTTATGCTGAACACGATGGGTCAGCAGCAGCTCCCACAGCAGGACTACACTTTACTGAAGATTTGTTAAAACAAATTGCAAGAAAAGGTGTAAAAATTTGTTACATTACTTTACATGTAGGGTTAGGAACTTTTAGACCTGTACAAGTAGATATAATTGAAAATCATAAAATGCATGCCGAATATTACGAGATAACTCAAGACACTGCACAAATCCTAGATAAAGCCTTAAAGGAAGATCAAAGAATTATAGCAGTGGGAACAACTTCGGTACGTACTTTAGAAACAGTGGCTTCTAAATTTGGTAGAATAGTGCCAACTAGTGGCTGGACTGATATCTTTATATATCCAGGTTATGAGTTTAAAGTTGTCCAAGGTTTATTGACGAATTTTCATTTGCCAAAGTCAACTTTAATTATGTTAGTAAGTGCGTTGCTTGGTACTGACTTAACATTGCATGCCTACAAGGTTGCTGTGCAGGAGAAATACAGATTTTTTAGTTTTGGTGATGCTATGCTTATATTGCCATAAATATTTTTGGCAAATTAGGAGTGATTTTTATTGAGTATCAGTTTCGAAGTGGTTAAAGAGAGTTCGAAAAATAAAGCCCGACTAGGTAAGCTTACTACAATTCACGGTACTATAGAAACTCCAATTTTTATGCCCGTAGGTACCCAAGCTACAGTAAAGACTATGTCTGCTCAAGAACTTTTAAATATAAATGCGCAAATTATTTTAAGCAATACCTACCATTTATATTTAAGACCTGGACACGACTTAATTGCTGAAGCCGGAGGATTACATAGTTTTATGAATTGGCCGAAACCCATCTTAACTGATAGTGGCGGTTTCCAGGTATTTAGCCTTGCTAATTTACGCGAAATAACTGATGATGGCGTTGCTTTTAGATCCCATCTTGATGGATCCAAGCATTTCTTCAACCCTGAAAAATCTATGGAAATTCAAATGGCTCTGGGTTCCGATATTGCTATGGCTTTTGATGAATGTGCTCCATATCCCTGTTCTTATGAAGAAGCTGATAAAGCTTTGGAAAGAACAACACGTTGGGCAGAAAGATGTAAACAATTTCACAACCATCCTTATCAAGTAGTTTTTGGAATAGTGCAAGGAAGTGTATTTGCCGATTTGAGAAAAAAGAGCGCTCAGCAAATAACTGAATTAGATTTCCCAGGTTACGCCATTGGTGGGTTAAGTGTTGGTGAACCAAAGCCTGTTATGTATGATATGCTGGAACACACTATCCCTTACTTACCTAATAATAAGCCAAGATATTTAATGGGAGTCGGTTCTCCTGATTGTCTAATAGAAGGAGTGCTGAGAGGAGTTGATATGTTCGATTGTGTTCTACCTACTAGAATCGCTAGAAATGGCACAGTTATGACGAGTCATGGAAAGTTAGTAATTAGAAATGCACAATACGCTAGAGATTTTTCTCCTCTTGATCCAGAGTGTGATTGTCATGCTTGCCGTAATTATTCTAGAGCATATATTAGGCACTTATTAAAAGCTGAAGAAATATTAGGCATTAGGTTAACCACAATTCATAATTTAACATTTCTAATAAATTTAATGAAACAGATTAGACAAGCTATTAGTGTTGACAACCTAGAAGATTTTGCGGCGGAATTCTATGCAAAGTATAATTCTTAGAAAGGGTTTTACAGGAAATGTGTAGAATAGGCATTCAACAATACTATATGAAAGGCGAGTGGAACATATGCAACAATATACGACTCTAATTATTTATGTTGTTTTTATTTTTGGTTTATTTTATTTTTTAATGTACAAGCCTCAGCAAAAACAAAAAAAGGCGCGTCAAGAGTTAATGCAAAATCTAAAGGTAAACGCACACGTTGTAACAATTGGTGGATTGCATGGCAAAATTATGAAAATAAAAGATAGAAGTGTTATTCTAAGGATAGCTGATAAAGTTGAAGTCGAATTTGAAAAATCAGCTATTTCCTATATTGCAGGCAAAGAAAGCTAAAGCTCGCCATTGCGAGCTTTTTTTATGGCACAAAATTATGAAAATTGTTGTTAATTGCAATTTAAAATAAAGAGGTTTATAATTTATTAGTATGTATGTAGTAAATAAAGGAGGAGAAAAAATGAGATGGGGGAACATATTTAAACTGCTTCTAGTACTCGTAATTATTATTGCTGGAAGCATTTTGGCTTTTAACCCACTGCTTAAAAAGATAGATTTAGGTCTAGATTTGCAGGGTGGGGTTCATGTGTTAATGGAGGCCCAAGAAACGGCTGCACATAAGGTTACTGATGATGATATGAAGCAACTGGAATCAGTTATGAGGCAGCGTGTAGATGAGCTAGGTGTTAGCGAACCTATTATTCAAAGAATAGGCGGCAAAAGGTTAGCAGTTGAATTGGCAGGAATTAAAAATCCTGAAGAAGCAGTTGAAATTATTGGAAAAACAGCTTTGCTAGAATTTAAGACTGCAGACGGTAAAACTGTTCTAACTGGTAAAGATTTAAAAGATGCCAAAGCTACTATGGATAATACTTCTGGGGAACCAGAAATAGGGCTACAATTTAACGACGCGGGAGCTAAAACTTTTGCCAATATTACTGGGCAATTAGCAAGTTTTCCACAGGGTGATCCCCAAAGAAGAATTGCTATTTACCTGGATAATGAGTTACTTACTGCCCCCGAAGTTTCCGGACCAATTCCCAATGGGCAAGCAAGAATTACAGGTGGGTTCAAATCATATGATGATGCAGCTAATACTGCGGCATTGTTAAGAGGAGGTTCATTGCCTGTAAGTACTAAAATTATTGAAAAAAGAACTGTTGGACCAACTTTAGGTTTGGATTCTTTAGAAAAAAGTAAACAAGCTGTTATAATTGGCCTACTTGCCGTAGCTATTTTTATGCTGGTAGTATATAGGCTTCCTGGTATAATCGCTGATATTTCTTTACTGGTATTTATTATATTAATACTTTGTGGCTTAATTAGTGTCAAGGCTGTTTTGACGTTACCTGGTATTGCAGCACTCCTTCTAACAGTTGGTATGGCCGCCGATGCAAACATAATTATTTATGAAAGAATCAAAGACGAATTGCGTAATGGTAAAACTACTAGAGCTGCCGTAGAAGCAGGTTTTAAAAGAGCTTTTGGGACAATTTTTGACTCCAATTTAACTACAATTATTACTGCGGTAGTGCTTTTTTACCTAGGCATAGGATCAGTGAGAGGATTTGCTTTGAACCTAATTATTGGTATTTTACTTAATATGTTTACGGCTCTTACGTTGACCAGGTTCCTCTTAAGATTATTTATTAAAATTCCTGGCTTAAATAATAAGAAACTATATGGAGTAAGGGGGGGAGCCAAGTGAAATTTGATTTTATTCGTAGAAGAAAGATTTGGTATATAATATCTTTATTAATTATTATTCCTGGGATCATTTCCTTTTTTACTAGAGGTTTAAACTTGGGAATTGACTTCAAGGGTGGCAATATTCTTGATGTTCATTTTACTCAAAACGTCACTATTGCTCAGTTGCGTTCAACTTTAGATGAATTAAAAATAGAAGGTTTGCCGCAAGAAGCTGGAAAAAATAATTTTATCATCCGTACTAGTGAATTGTCTGAAGAACAAAACAAATCTTTGATTAAGAATTTATCTGATAAACTTGGGGAAATGAAGGTTAATAGAAACGAAAAAGTCAGTGGTACAGTAGGAAAGGAACTGACTCAAAAAGCTATTTACTCTATAATTATCGCTTCAATTTTAATGGTTGTTTATATTACCTTTAGGTTTGAATTTTACTTTGGTCTTGCTGCTGTACTTGCGCTCATTCACGATGTGTTAGTAGTTGTAGGTGTTTTCTCTTTATTTCAAATTGAAGTCGATGGTACATTTGTTGCCGCTTTATTAACTATTATTGGTTATTCAATTAATGATACCATTGTTATTTTTGATAGAATTAGAGAAAATTTACGTTTTTATAAAAAAGAATCAAACATTGACGTTGCCAACATGAGTATAAACCAAACACTCTTTCGCTCTATTTCAACTGTCTTAACTGTTATAATGTGTTTGGTAGCAATTCTTGTGTTCGGCGGTGAAACAACCCGGATCTTTGCTCTAGCTATGCTAATAGGAACGATTACTGGATGTTATTCATCTATATTTAATGCAAGTCCATTATGGATTGATTTTAAAAGCTTATCCCAAAAAAAACATAAAAATCCAGTGGCAGCCAATAAATAAGCCAAAAATAAAGCTAGTTTTGTGCATAGCAGCTATTACTTTAACACATAAGGTAATAGCTGCTTTCTTAATTTGCCCGGCATTTTTGCTGAGCCGATGGGCTGAAAGAAACCCTATCGCCTAACCGGCAGGAAAATAACTCGTATGCAAGGGCGTCACTGGTAACTGCGGGGTCTGAAGGAAGCCGAAGGAAAAAGTGGGAAAGACCAAAAGCCGGATAAACTGATTAGTTAGGACGGATGCGTTCAAGTTCAGGTAAGGAAACCTAACCGGGGAAGCACGAAAATATCAAGACATTGCTGCCAAAATACTGAAAACGAACTCAAACTAACCGTTAACAAAGACAAAACCCACCTTACAGAAGTAAGTAAGGATGTATCCTATCCGGGCTTCATTATCTACAGGAAAATAGTCGCAGTCCCCCCTAAGAAAATAAAGAGACTTAAGGAAAAAATAAGGCAATTGACACCACGGAACAAAGGTAACTCGATTTGGTTTCTATTTGCTAGTAATTTTCGTTTATTAACGACTTAAAAATTTTTCATTGGAAAAGATATTTATATTACGATTACGCCTGGTAAACGGGGTGGTTTAATGGAAATATTTTTTAATACATTGCTACTTATAATTGGACTATTAATAACCTTATTGATAGGAGTTAAGGGTTTTATGATAAATTCATTATTATTGTTGGTAATTATACTTTCAAATAATAATTTTGTACCATTGGTATTTATATTAAATTTTTTTATATTAGTATTAGCTGCAATTATATCTTTGGCATTAGATAAGTACAGTAGAAGAAAATTTGATCCGTTGCCTATACGAGAAATTATTATCGGCAGTTCTGCCTTGGGAATAACGATTGGTATGCTATTTTCACCAATCTGGCTTGGAGAAATTTTTGCTCTATTTATGGGTACGCCACTGTTACGTAGATATGCACTTCTAGGTCGGAAAGCTATATTATTAACATGTGCAGGTTGGTTAATTAGAAATTTTACAATATGGGTTCTAACTATTTGGCATATAGTTGAATTAATTTAAATCGATTAACCCATAAAAAATGGAATTCCTTTTAAAAAGAGGGTTCCTTTTTTTGTTTCAATTTTTTTTTGCAGGAAAGATGCGATTAAAGTCGAAATAAAATCAGTCAGATATAGTTTATTTTTAATCTAAAAACAATAGGGGAGAGGCTTAATGTTTTTGATCCCTAAAGAATGGGAATTTGTTGAGCCAGATGGGGATTTATGCAAGCATTTGAGCCACGAACTCAATATACCAAGCATAGTTGCCCAAATATTAATCAATAGAGGAATAAAAACAATTGCAGAAGCACAAAAACTTTTTTATCCTGCTTTTACAGACTTAACAACTCCCGATCAGCTACCGGATATGCAAAAAGCTGTTAAAAGAATAAATACTGCAATAAAACAAAGAAAAAGAATTATAGTCTATGGGGACTACGATGTAGACGGAATTACCAGTACAGCCTTAATGGTTACTACTTTACATAGCTTGGGGGGAAATGTTGATTATTATATTCCAAATCGCCTAAAGGAAGGATACGGATTAAATACAACTGCTTTACAAAAAATTAAGAATGCAAAAGCTGATTTAGTTATAACAGTGGATTGCGGAATAACTTCAATTGATGAAGTGGATTTTGCTAAAAAAATTGGTTTAGATATTATAATAACTGATCACCACGAGCCAGGCTCTGAAATACCTTCAGCTTTTGCAGTAATAAATCCGAAGCTAAGCAATGTGGACTCTATTCAGCATTTAGCGGGAGTAGGTGTTGCATTTAAATTATCCCAAGCACTTTACATGTCTGTAGATTTATCGCCAAATGTTAATTCAGATTGTTTTGCTGAGAGTATTTTGGATCTTGCAACTTTAGGTACCATAGCAGATTTAGTACCTTTAACTGGTGATAATAGAATTATAGTAAAATATGGTTTACCTCTTTTATCTTCGTCTAAAAGGCCGGGGTTAAGGGCTTTGATTGAAGTAGTTGGTTTGATAGGAAAAAAAATAACTACAAATCAGGTAGCATTTAATTTAGCTCCTAAACTCAATGCTGCGGGGCGCTTAGGAAGTGCAGAACCAGCTCTTGAACTATTACTTACGGAATCGGAGCAAAGAGCCAAAGAACTAGCAGTAAAACTAAATCGAAAAAATGAAGAAAGACAGTTAATAGAGTCCCAAATTTATAATGAAGCATGTTCTAAAATTGAAGAGGAAGTTGATTTTTCTAAACATAAAGTTATTGTTTTAGCATCTCCTTTTTGGCATCAAGGTATTATTGGTATAGTTGCTTCAAAAATTGTTGAGCGTTTTTACAGGCCTGTTATTTTATTAAGTATTGAAGGTGATAAAGCTAGGGGCTCCGGCCGGAGTATTAAGGGTTTTGACCTTTATAATGCGCTTAAATTCTGCGAAGATTTTTTGTTAAAATATGGTGGTCATAACCAAGCAGCTGGCATGTCTTTGATGGTTAGGGATATAAGGGCTTTTACAAATGCAATTAATAAGTATGCAGAAGAAAAAATTACAGAGGAAATGCTTCAACCAATTTTAAAAATAGATAGTTCAATAAGCTTAGAAGATATTGATTATGGGTTATTTGAACACCTGGAAAAACTAGCGCCATTTGGCTTTGGCAATCCTGAACCTGTATTATGTTGTAGTCAGGTGCAACTTGGAAACTGGAAAAGAGTAGGGAAAAACAATAATCATTTAAAAACTAAAGTTTTTCAAAATAACAAGGAATTTGATGCTATTGGGTTTAATCTTGCAGCTAAAATAAACAACTTTGATTCCCATATTAAAATGTCAACAGATATTGCCTTCGTCTTAGAACAAAACGAATGGAATGGGAATATAAATTTACAGTTAAATTTAAAAGATTTAGAGATAATTAACAATAATTGTGGATTTTATTCAATATTAGGGAGAAATTATCAAAATCTACTTGATAGATTGCTTAAAAGTATGCAAAATAGTGATTTTTTTATTATAAAAACGCCTCTAAGGAGAATGAACACGGGGTATTATGATTTCTTTGAAAGCTTTTTGCAAAATAAGGGTCTTCTTACTATGAGTATTGATAGTAGGCATTTTAGTTTAGAACATGACTATTCAAAATATAAGGTTATCTTTATGACTAATGTTTTCTGGCAAAAATATGGGGCTTATTTTTACAACTCAAATTCAAGGATTATTGATCTAAATGATATATTAGAGTGTGATCTTAAGGCAGCAAATGTTATTGATAGTAGGGGCATAAATAAATTAACAATGTTGGAAAAACTATTTTTAACAGGGCGTAGTCTGATAGTTTATCTTAATTATAAAAAGAATGCGCTGGAATTAGAAAATTATTTTACACAAAGATACCCTAGTTTTAAGGGACAAGTAAAAGTACTATTTAAAATAGATGAAGGCACGGATCTAAATTTACTGGATAATAATTTTAAACTAATAATAACTAACCAATTCTTGGATTTTTGTCATTGGTCTCAGAAGTGGGATAAGGTGATATATGAACCGCCATTTAGTCCGGATGAACTAAAATTTAGAGTTGCTCATAGTGAAAACATGAATGTATATTTATTATGGAATGAGCAGGATTTAAAAGTAAATGATGATATGTTGAAAATTATGTTTCCGAATAAGTTGTTTTTAGAAGGGCTTATGAATAGAATTTATGGATTTTCGCCCCATCAGAGGATAGATTATAAAGAGCTGATGGGAGATTTAAATTTAGCTGCAGAAAGCGCTTCCATAAATAAGCTTAAAATAGGTTTGGATATACTTAGGGAACTAAAAGTAGTATACTTTAAAAATGGGGCATTTTTTTTAAATACACATGACTCCAAAGTAGATCTTGAAAATTCTGCTTGCTTTAAAGAAGGACAATTAGAACTAAGTGCTCAACTACAATTTAAAAAATTTGTATCTATTGCTGATTTTGAAAGTGAGGTAGGGTAATGGATTTAGCAGCCAAGGTAAGGGTAATACCTGATTTTCCGAAAAAAGGGATTAGTTTTAAGGATATCACGACATTATTAAGAGATGGTGAAGCTTTTAAATATGCTATTGATAAGCTTGCAGATAAATGTAAAGAAAAAAGAATAGATTTAATCGTTGGTCCCGAAGCTAGGGGATTTATGATAGGAGCTCCTTTAGCTTATGCTTTAGGGGTAGGATTTATTCCTATCCGTAAGCCAGGTAAATTGCCGGGAGAAACTTTGTATGGAGAATATGAATTAGAGTATGGGACTGATAGACTAGAAATGCATATTGACGCTATAAAGCATGGTCATAATGTTTTAATTGTTGATGACTTACTAGCTACAGGAGGCACTATCTCAACTACTTTGAAACTAATTGAAAAATCTGGTGGGAAAGTAGTTGGTGCTGCATTTTTAATTGAACTAACAGAGCTTAAAGGTCGAAGCCTTTTAGAAGGTTACGATGTAATTTCTTTAATACAGTATCCATATTAATAATATTATTAGGTTTGTGTCTAAAAGCAGATTTTTTAAGAGGTGAAATTATGACCTTGGAGGATTTAGAAAACGAGGTATTATCTTATTACCCGTCTGTAAACATTAATTTAATAAGAAAAGCCTTTTATTATGCTTCCAAGGCACATGAAGGCCAAAAGCGTAAATCTGGCGAGGCATATATTATTCACCCCTTAGCAGTAGCTATTATCTTAGCTCAGCTTCATTTAGATGTGTCTACAATTATAGCTGGTCTTCTACATGATGTGGTAGAGGATACAAATGCTACCCTTGCAGAAATATCTGATACTTTTGGGCCAGAGATTGCTATGCTAGTCGATGGTGTGACTAAGTTGTCGAGAATAGAATATAAATCTAAAGAAGAGCAGCAAGTAGAAAGTTTACGCAAAATGTTTTTAGCTATGGCTAAAGATATTAGAGTGATTCTTATTAAATTGGCTGACCGTTTGCATAATATGCGGACATTAAAACATCAGGCAGAAGCAAAACAAAAAGAAATAGCTGAAGAAACACTGGAGATATTTGCTCCTTTGGCTCATCGATTAGGTATATTTAGGCTTAAATGGGAGCTGGAAGACTTAGCTTTACGTTATTTAGCCCCGGAAAAATATTATGAGCTTGTTCAAAATATATCAATGAAGCGCCAGGAAAGAGAAGCCTACATTAATCAGGTAATTAAAATACTTGAAGATAAACTTAAAGTAATGGGAATTAAGGTTGATATTCAAGGACGCCCTAAACATTTTTATAGTATCTATAATAAAATGGTAAAACAAGGTAAGGAACTTAGTGAAATATACGATTTGATTGCCGTTAGAGTAATTGTTGATAATGTGAAAGATTGTTATGGTGTCCTAGGAATTGTGCATACACTTTGGAAGCCAATCCCTGGCAGGTTTAAAGATTACATTGCAATGCCAAAGCCAAACATGTATCAGTCCCTGCATACAACTGTCATTGGGCCTATGGGTGAACCTTTTGAAGTTCAAATTCGTACTTGGGAAATGCATCGAACATCTGAGTATGGAATTGCAGCTCACTGGAGATATAAGGAAGGTAAAACAGGCGATAAGGATTTTGATCAAAAACTTTCTTGGCTTAGACAACTTTTAGAGTGGCAAAGAGATTTGGGAGATGCTAGGGAATTTGTTGATACATTAAAAACAGACCTTTTTTCAGATAGAGTATATGTGTTCACTCCCAAGGGAGATGTTGTAGAGTTGCCTGCCGGGTCAATACCAATTGATTTTGCTTATCGGGTACACACTGCTGTAGGCCATAATTGTGTAGGTGCTAAAATCAATGGAAGGATAGTGCCCTTAGATTATCAGCTGAAAACTGGAGATATTATTGAAATATTAACCTCAAAAAGTAGTCGGCCAAGCAGAGACTGGCTTAAGCTAGTTCAAACTTCTCAAGCTAAAAATCGTATTCGCCAATGGTTTAAAAAAGAAAATAGAGAGGAAAATATTGCTAAGGGACGTGAATTATTAGAGAAAGAAGCAAAAAAACAAGGTTTAGATGTGGAACTGTTAAAGCAAAGCAATTTACAAGAAGTTGCAAAGAAGTTTAATTTAAACATAGATGATTTATATGCTTCTTTATGTGATACCGGTGGTCCTACATCCTTACAAGTTATTACTAAATTAAAAGAACTATCGTTAAATAAAAGCGAAAAAGAAAAGGGACAAGAGCAATTAGCAATTGCAGTAAAGGATTGGCAAGGATACAGTAAACCTTCTCAAGGGATAAGGGTTAAGGGCGTAGAAAATATTATGGTTCGTTTATCAAAGTGTTGTAATCCTTTACCTGGTGATCCTATTTTTGGTTATATTACTAGAGGCAGAGGTGTATCCATTCACCGCCAAGATTGCCCTAATATTGTACACCATCAAGAAAATGAACATGAGCGAATTATTGAGGTTGCCTGGGATACGGAAACAGAAGCAGTATACCAAGTACAAATAGAGGCCGTAGCTATTGATCGCCCGAGATTAACTATGGATATAATTGCCACAATCGCAGATACTAAAACAAAAATCAACGCCGTTAATGCTAGATCCACAAAGAATAATTTAGCTACAATTAATTTAAAAATTCAAATCAGGAGTTTGGATCATCTTTATTTCATAATGGATAAGGTGAAAAAAGTAGCAGATGTTCTAGAAGTAAAAAGGATTACACCTCATAGCCAATAGGGGGTTGATAATATGCGCGCTGTAATTCAAAGGGTTACTAAAGGAAAGGTAAGTGTACAAGACGAAATCGTTGGTCAAATTGGGAAAGGATATGTTATTCTCCTGGGAATAGAAAGTTCAGATTCAGTTGATGATGTAGTGTATTTAACTAATAAGGTTGTTAATTTACGTATTTTTTCGGATCAGGAAGGTAAAATGAATCTATCCATACGCGATGTTCAAGGTGAAATACTGGTCATTTCCCAATTTACTCTTCTTGGCGATTGTAGGAAAGGTCGCAGACCCAGCTTCGGACAAGCAGCTCCGCCTCAGATGGCAGACGAATTATATCGGCATTTTGTACAATCTTTGAAAAGCGAAAGCTTAAAAGTTGAGACAGGTTGTTTTCAAACGGATATGTTAGTGGAAATATATAATGATGGACCTGTTACAATGCTTTTGGATAGCAAAAAGGTATTTTGATTTTTAAAATTGACGGGAGGGTTATAATTGTTTTTTAAATCTATTAAGGTTGGGCCCATCGCGACCAATTGTTACATACTTGGCTGTCAGGTTACCAAGGAAGCAGCAGTAATAGATCCTGGTTTTGACAGCGATGTTATCTTACAATGCATAGATGAAGAAGATTTGCACGTGAAGTATATAATTAATACTCATGGTCATGCCGATCACGTAGGTGCTAATGCAGAAATAAAGAAAGTTACAGGAGCTGAAATTTTAATTTACGAGGATGACCGAAGTTTTTTGCTTGATCCCAGCAAGAATCTTTCCATATATATGGGAATGGAAATTACAGGCCCCCCTGCGGACAAAATACTGCAAGAGGGAGATATCATTAATATAGGAAAAACTATTAATTTAGAAGTATTGCACACACCTGGTCATACCCCTGGAGGTATAAGTCTTAAAGGAGATACCTTTATTATGACAGGAGATACCCTTTTTGCTGGTTCTATTGGAAGAACAGATTTGCCTGGTGGTTCTTATGAGAGCCTCTTGGAAGGAATTAAGAATAAACTTTTGCCACTGAAGGAAGATTATATTATTTACCCTGGTCATGGTCAAAGCACAACTTTACAGAAAGAAAGAACCAGCAATCAATTTATATTTGATTTACTATAATTTTATTTAGTTTAGGGGGTAGAAAATGCTTACCACACGTCCTAGAGGAACAAATGATATTTTACCTGGTGATGTTGAGCATTGGCGTTACCTAGAAAGTGTTGTCCATAATTTATGCAGTATGTATAACTATCATGAAATTAGAACTCCAATATTTGAGCATACGGAGCTTTTTGCTCGGGGAGTTGGAAATACAACTGATATTGTAGAAAAAGAGATGTATAGTTTTCAGGATCGTGGAGAAAGGAATATTACTTTAAGACCGGAAGGAACTGCTCCAACTGTGAGGGCATTTTTAGAAAATAAAATTTATTCCGGCCCACAACCAACTAAATTCTATTACATGGGTCCAATGTTTCGTTATGGACGTCCTCAAGCCGGTAGATTTAGACAATTCCACCAATTTGGTGTGGAAGTTCTTGGCTCTCAGGATCCTAGTCTAGATGCAGAAGTTATTGCTTTAGCTATGGATTATTACAAACGTTTAGAATTAAAAGGTTTGGAGTTACATATAAATAGCGTTGGCTGTCCAGAATGTAGATCTGTACATAAAGAAAAGTTAAAAGAATTTTTACAACCAAACATTGATCTTTTATGCTCTACATGTCGACAGCGCTATGAAAAAAATCCATTAAGAATTTTTGACTGTAAAAGCGAAGACTGTCAAAAATTAATTGACAAAGCCCCGACTATTACAGATTGCTTATGCGAAGACTGTTCTGAGCATTTTTTTAAGCTGCAAAGTTATTTAAAAGCATTAAATATAGATTTTATTCTAGACTCAAGGTTGGTTAGGGGGCTGGATTATTATACTAAAACTGCCTTTGAAGTAATGGTACAAGGAATTGGAGCCCAAAGTTCCATTGGAGGCGGTGGTAGGTATGATCATTTAGTAGAAATATGTGGCGGTTCGCCTACTCCGGGGATTGGTTTTGCTGTTGGTTTAGAAAGAATACTACTTACTATGGAACAGCAAGGATTACTAAACCATTCTGTTAAAAAGAAAGGTACTTTTATTGCAACAACAGCTTCAGGTCAAGAAATTGTGGCAGTGAAATTATTGCACCAATTAAGAAATTTAGGTATTAGTGCTGAAAAAGATTACTTAGGGCGCAGTTTAAAAGCACAATTAAAATATGCTTATAAGTTAGACTATGAATTTGTTCTTATCTTGGGCGAAGAAGAGCTTACAAGAGGTTGTGTAGTGCTTAAAACAATGGAAACAGGTCAGCAAAAGGAAATCAAGTTGGAAAATGTAAGTACTTATATAGTGAATGTTAATGGGGGAAACGAGAATGCTTAATAAAGTTGAACCAATGAATGAAATAACTAGAACCCATCGATGTGGTCAATTAAATCTAAAAAATATAAATGAAGAAGTTGTGATAATGGGTTGGGTCCATAAGCGTCGTGATCATGGTGGCCTGATTTTTATAGATTTAAGAGACCGTTATGGAGTTGTACAAGTAGTTGTAAATCCGGAATTATCTATCGAAGCTTTTAAAAAGGCAGAAGAAGTTCGCAGCGAGTATGTATTGGCCGTTCGTGGAAAAGTATTTTCTCGGCCGGAAGGAACAATTAATCAAAACTTAGTTACTGGTGAGATAGAAATATATGCTGAAGAACTTAGAATTTTAAATAGGGCTAAAACACCTCCCTTTAGTATTGAGGAAAATATTGAAGTTGATGAATTAGTTCGCTTACGTTATCGGTATCTAGACTTACGCCGCACAGATATGCAAGAGGCTCTTAAGCTAAGACATAAAACAACCAAGGCAATGCGCGATTTCCTAGATCAAAATGATTTTTTAGAAATTGAAACTCCAATGTTAACCAAGAGCTCTCCTGAAGGTGCACGGGATTATTTGGTTCCCAGTAGGGTACATCCTGGAGAATTTTTCGCATTACCTCAATCGCCACAATTATTCAAGCAAATTTTAATGGTTGCAGGAATGGATCGCTATTTTCAAATTGTACGTTGCTTTCGCGACGAAGATTTACGGGCTGACAGACAGCCTGAGTTTACTCAATTAGACATGGAAATGTCTTTTATGCATCGGGATCAGATTTTAGAACTGGTTGAGAAAATGATAGGATACATTTTTGAAAAAGCTTTAGGAATAAAAGTACCAGAGTCCTTTCCGAGAATAGGTTATAAAGAGGCTATGGATAGGTTTGGTTCGGACAAACCAGATTTAAGATTCGGTTTAGAATTAAATGATGTATCAACAATTGTTGCACAATCTGGATTTAAGGTTTTTAGTGATGCCATTGCTTCTGGTGGGCAAGTAAAGGGAATAAATGCTAAAGGGTGTGCTCATTACTCCAGGAGAGATATAGATGAACTGATGAAGTTAACTGCAGTATATGGAGCGAAAGGTTTAGCTTGGATAGAATTAACTTCTGAGGGGCTTAAATCTCCAATAGCAAAATTCTTTACGGATGAGGAATTAGAAAAAATAATAGCTCAGATGGAAGCTGAAACAGGAGATTTGTTACTATTTGTAGCAGACACACCTGCTATTGTAGCAGATGCTCTCGGACATTTACGCTTAGAGTTTGGTAAGCGTTTGAATTTAATAGATAATACAGAATTTAATTTATGTTGGTTAGTTGACTTCCCACTTTTGGAGTGGGATGCTGAAGAGAAAAGATATGTTGCTATTCATCATCCGTTTACGGCTCCAGTTATGGAAGATTTACCACTTTTAGATTCTGAACCTGCAAAGGTGAGAGCCCAAGCATATGATTTAATACTAAACGGAGTAGAATTAGGTGGGGGAAGTATTAGGATCCATAGGAGAGATATTCAGGAAAAAATGTTTAGTTTAATTGGGCTAAGCCCAGAAGAAGCTAATGATAAATTTGGTTACCTTCTAGAAGCCTTTGAATATGGGACTCCACCTCACGGAGGAATTGCATTCGGGCTAGATAGAATGATAATGTTAATGAGCGGCAAAGATACTATAAGGGATGTTATTGCTTTTCCTAAAACACAAAGTGCTACCGATTTAATGACTAAGGCACCATCGGCTGTAGCTGACAAACAGCTGAAAGAATTACATATTAAACTTAATGTTCTAGGTAAAAAAGTAGTTTTATAGCCATAGGCGGATGTATTATGCAAAATGAATTTTCCAGAACAGAATTACTCATAGGTCAGGCCGGATTACAGTCAAATATAAACCGTCAACTTCATGCACTTCATTCTACAATAGGGAGACCTAAGGTAGAAGTTATGAAGGAGCGTTTACTAGATATTAATCCTGAACTTGAAATTGATGCTATTCGCGCTTTTTATAGTTCTGAAAACAGAGAAGAACTAATAACCGCGGATTTAGATTATGTTGTAGATGCTATAGATACGGTACCGGTAAAGTAGATTTAATTTCATATTGTCTAGACAAAAAAATACCTGTAGTAGCTAGTATGGGAGCGGGGAATAGGTTAGATCCCACATCCTTTATAGTGGCTGATATTTCAGAAACAAAGACTTGTCCTTTAGCAAAAGTTGTGCGAAAAGAATTAAGAAAAAGGGGAATTGAAAAAGGAGTTACAGTAGTCTATTCACCTCAGCCTGCTTTAAAATATAAACATGCATCCGAAGAAACCTTTACTAAAGATGAACATATTAGTTCAGTTCAGGGTAGGACAGTACCTGGAAGTATTTCTTTTGTACCTTCTGTGGTAGGTTTGCACCTAGCTAGCATAGTGGTTAATCATCTCCTTAGTAAGTAATATAAATTATGATAAAGTTACGGCGGTTATTTATAACCGTCGTTTGTTCTAATATGTTTCTCCTAAAGGAGGTAGAGTTTATTGAATTTATTTGATTTAGCCAGTCAGGAAAAACAAAAGAAAAGCGCTCCGTTAGCTGTAAGGATGCGTCCAAAAAGTTTAGAAGAGTATATAGGTCAAAAACATATTGTTGGACCTGGCAAATTACTGCGCCGAGCAATATTAGCTGATCAACTTTCCTCACTAATTTTTTATGGGCCTCCCGGAACTGGAAAAACAGCCTTGGCGCAAGTCATAGCTGAAAATACCAAAGGTGACTTTATAAGATTAAATGCAGTAACTGCTGGAGCCAGTGATTTAAAAAATATTATTCAGACTGCCAAAGATAATTTGACATTATACGCTAAAAAAACAATAGTATTTATTGATGAAATTCATCGCTTTAACAAAGCTCAACAGGATATTTTACTACCCTATGTGGAAGATGGAACAATTGTCTTAATTGGAGCAACAACTGAAAACCCTTATTTTGAAGTAAATTCTGCCCTTTTATCAAGATCTAAAATCTTTAAATTATTTCCACTGGAGCCAGATGAAATCAAAGCAATTATTAGTACTGCGTTAAAAGACAAAGAGCGTGGCTTAGGTAATTTGCCAGTTAAAATAACTGCAGATGCTATGGAGCATTTTGTTCATACTTCCGGTGGAGATGCTAGAAAAGCATTGAATGCCATTGAACTAGCGGTATTAACTTCTGTGCCAAATAAGGAAGGTATTATTGAGATAGATTTAGAAGTAGCTGAGGAGTCAATTCAAGAAAAGGCAATCCTCTACGATAAGAACGGTGATCAACACTACGACGTAGTTTCAGCTTTTATTAAGAGTATGCGTGGTTCAGATCCCAATGCAAGCTTGCATTGGCTAGCAAGGATGCTTGCAGCAGGAGAAGATCCCCGCTTTATTGCCAGACGTATGATTATCTTAGCAGCCGAAGATATAGGTTTGGCCGATCCTCAAGCACTGGCAATTGCTATAAATGCTGCTCAAGCTCTAGATTATATTGGTTTACCTGAAGCTAGAATTCCCTTGGCAGAGGCATGTATTTACTTAGCTTGTGCTCCTAAAAGTAATTCGGTTTATGTTGCTATAGATAAAGCATTAAATGATGTAAAAAAAAACATTGGGAGCGTGCCACTACATTTAAAAGATGGGCACTACCCAGGGGCAAAGTCTCTGAACTATGGAGCAAAATATTTGTACCCTCATGACTATCCCGGCAACCATGTTAAACAAGAGTACTTACCAGATAAATTAGCAGGAATAGAATATTATTATCCTAGTGATAATGGTAAGGAGCAAAAAATAAAAAGTTATTTACTGGAAATAAAGGAGAAAAACAATGAAAAATAAGGGCAATTAGCAACTATTTAACATTAAATTAGTTGCCAATAAAAATAAACTAAAATACCAGTAAATCTATGATAATTATTGTATATACCAATAATTGTGCTATAATAACAACAAGAATATTTTTAGTTTAGGTAAGGAGGGATAAAGATTAATTTTGTCTAGTTTGGACAAAATAGACAATGAAATCTATATAAAGAAATGTTTTTAAGCATTGCTACTTATTGTTTTATAAATTTTAAGTAATATTATTTTATTTAAGAAGGAGTTTTTGGGATGCGTAAAGTATATCTTGATCATAGTGCTACTACGCCTGTCAGACCAGAGGTAGCTGAAATAGTTAATACATATTTAACAACACATTTTGGTAACCCTTCAAGTATTCATAGTTTCGGTAGAGAAGCTAAAAAAGCTGTTGACATTGCCAGAGAACAAGTAGCCACTTTTTTAGGTGCTAAAACTGACGAAATATTTTTTACAAGTGGGGGAACGGAAGCTGACAACTGGGCTATTGTAGGGTCAGCTTATGCAAATAAAGAAAAAGGGAAACATCTTATTACTTCTTCCATAGAGCATCATGCTGTACTTGATACTTTTAAATCTTTAGAAAAACAAGGTTTTAATGTAACTTATCTTCCTGTAAACAACGAGGGCTTAGTGCAAATTGAAGATTTTAAGGCCGCTTTAACAGAAGACACTATTTTGGTTAGCATTATGCACGTAAATAATGAAGTAGGTACAATACAGCCTATTGCTGAAATAGGTAACATAACAAGAGAAAGAGGAATAATTTTCCATACAGATGCAGTTCAAAGTGTTGGTAAAATTCCCGTAGATGTGAACCAACTGAAGGTAGATTTATTATCGGCATCAAGTCATAAAATCTATGGTCCTAAAGGTATAGGCTGCCTTTATATAAGGAAAGGTGTGCAACTTAATCCTTTACTTTTTGGTGGCGGACAGGAAAGAAAGAGGCGCCCTGGTACAGAAAATGTTCCTGGAATTGCAGGCTTCGGCAAGGCTTGTGAATTAGCACGTGTTGAATTAGGCGATGAAATGAGTAAGCTGACTTCTTTAAGAGATAAACTGATTGAGGGTATTATGCAAAAAATACCCGACATCCAATTAAATGGAAGTAAAAAAGATCGAATACCCAATAATGTGAACATAAGCGTAAAGCATATAGAAGGTGAATCACTTCTTCTAAGCTTGGATATGCAAGGAATTGCTGCTTCCAGTGGTTCAGCTTGTACATCGGGCTCTTTGGATCCATCTCATGTTCTTTTAGCTATGGGTATTCCTCACGAAATTGCTCATGGCTCCTTACGGATGACTTTAGGAAGAGAAAATACTGAAGAAGATATTAATTATGTCTTAGACGTTTTGCCTTCTATAGTAGAACGTTTAAGAGCCATGTCTCCTTTATATCAAGCAAACTCAAGTGAAAGCAAGGGGGAATAGATCATGTATACAGAAAAGGTAATGGATCATTTTACTAATCCAAGAAATGTTGGTGAATTAGAAAATCCTAGCGGGTCTGGGCAGGTAGGTAATCCTGTTTGCGGAGATATTATGAAAATTACGATTGAAGTAGATAATGACATTATTACTGATGTAAAATTCAAGACCTTTGGCTGTGGGGCAGCAATTGCTACCAGCAGTATGGTTACTGAAATGGTTAAAGGTAAAACGATTGATGAGGCATTAAAAATTACCAATCAGCAAGTGGCTGAAGCCTTAGGTGGGTTGCCGCCTGTAAAAATGCACTGCTCAAATTTGGCTGCGGACGCATTGCATGAAGCAATAAAAGACTATAAAAATAAAAATAAAAATAAATAAAGGGTTGTTATTATTATAGGGGTTGAAATCTAAATGCAAAAAAAACGAAAAGTATTAATGGCCATGAGCGGAGGGGTTGATAGTTCGGTAGCGGCAGCTCTATTGTTACGTGCTGGTTATGAAGTAGTAGGTGTTACAATGCAGCTTTGGACCTCAGATGAACAGGCTATCTCATCTGAAACTGCCTGTTGTTCCCTAAGTGCTGTTGAGGATGCTCGTAGAGTTGCCCAAAAACTTGGTATTCCCTATTATGTCCTTAATTTTAAAGGTTTATTTCAGGAGAAAGTTATAGACTACTTTATTGACGAATACCTTTTGGGTAAAACACCAAATCCTTGTATAGCATGTAACAAATATGTAAAATTTGATGCACTTTTGACCAAAGCAAGGGCCCTTGAACTAGATTACGTAGCTACAGGTCATTATGCTAAAGTTTTTTTTGATGAGAGCAAGCAGCGTTATATGATTGCTAAAGCTAAAGATAAGAATAAGGACCAGACTTATGTCTTATATAATCTAACTCAAGATCAGTTACAACATACTTTAATGCCCTTAGGCAATTACACTAAACCGGAAATACGTCAGATTGCAGCTGAACTAGGTTTTAGCGTAGCAAATAAGCCTGAAAGCCAGGAAATTTGTTTTGTTAGTGATAATAATTACCGCCGCTTTATCAAAGAAAATTCAGCGGAAGAAATTAAACCGGGATTTTTTTATGATACAAAAGGAAATGTTTTGGGGCAACATCAAGGGATACCTTTTTATACAATTGGGCAACGTAAGGGTCTAGGAATAGCCCTAGGTTATCCAGTATATGTTATTGATATTGTACCTGAAAAAAACGCTATTATCTTAGGTAAATTAGAAGAGTTAGAAGGTAATAGACTAATCTCCGAAAATAACAACTTTATTCTTTTCGATCAATTAAGGGATACTATGCAGGTAACAGCTAAAGTAAGATATAAAGCTGAAGAGGTTAAGGCAACTATCTCACCCGGCGAAAATGAAGGTCAAGTAGAAGTAATACTTCATGAACCACAATTTGCTATTACACCCGGACAAGCAGTGGTTTTTTATAATAATGAATTGGTTGTCGGTGGTGGTACGATTAAAAAAAAGCTTGGCTAATGTGCGCACAATTTGTGCGCTTTTTTATTTTTAGGTATTATTTTTTAGTCAAGTGTCAATAATACCTGATAGACTTCAGACCCTTTTAAGCACTGGGGGTAATAAATTGTACAAAGGAAGAGAAGTTTTAGGCTTGCCCGTAATTAGAAAAGCAAATGGTGAAAATTTAGGAAAAATAAGTGATCTTTTTTGTAGTAAAGATCTAAATTATGTTAAAGCTCTACAAGTATTGGCAAATAATGATAAGGATGTAAAAGTGTGTCAGTTGCAAATGGTATTGAGTCTCGGAAGAGATGCAATTATTATAAATTCCAATGAGTTAGAAAATGTTGAAGTAGGGGATGATTTTGGAAGTAGTTGGCAAAAAATTAAAGGTACTAAAGTTATTTGTGGCAAAGGTAATGAACTTGGCTGCGTTGAAGATATTGTTTTTGAATTCCCAAGTGGCCAAATAACAGCATTAGAAGTGTCAGAAGGGTTTATTGGAGATATAATTTCCGGAAGACATATTGTAAGTCAGGAAGCAATTCAAACAACAGGTAATAATACCATTATTGTAGATTTTTAAGGAGGAAGAAAAGATGTTATGTCCTTTATGTGGCAGTCGAGAAGTTGGTAAAATTGGACCAGATCAGTTTTACTGCTGGAACTGTTGTGTAGAATATGACGATAGGAATCAGGTTTTCGAATTGGCTGAGGATGGTAGTATTGAATCGTCATACAAGCTGGAGTAGTCGGATTTGAAACTTAAAATTGATAAAAAGATCCTTAGACGTTTATTAATGCTTTTCTTTTTATTTATTGTCTTTGTTTTTCTTTACGCAGTACGAAATATATTATTCCCTTTTGTTTTAGCAATTGTACTTGCTTATATTCTAAATCCCTTAGTAGAAAAATTGGAAAAGCATAATATTAAACGTCTTTATGGTATAACAATTGTATATATTGTGGTTTTTGGAGTGCTATTTTTAGCTTGTTTTTATGGTTTTCCAGTTATTTTAAAACAGCTTACAGCGTTTGTTGAAAAGATTCCCTTATACACTAATGAGATACAAAACAGGTTACAAAATTTTTACCATTTGTATCAAAGATTTACTATTCCCTATAGCTTACGTGAAAGCATTGATCACAACATACTATGGTTTCAGAATTTGCTTATCACTAGCCTGAGTAATCTAGTTAGTAGTATTTTTAGCTTATTTTCAGAAATATTTAGTTTTATTGTTGCTCCAATCTTAACTTTTTATCTTTTAAAAGATAAAGAAGAAATATGCCGTTTGATTGTCCAAAATTTGCCTTTAAATAAACGCTCTGAAATTTTGTCCATATGGTCTGAAATTGATTTAGCACTATTAAAATTTATTCAAGGCAATCTCTTAGTGGCATTGATAGTTGGAATTGCTACTTCAATTGGTTTAACTATTGTAGGAATGGATTTTCCTTTACTATTCGGAATTATTTCGGGAATTACAAACATTATTCCTTATTTTGGTCCAATTATAGGTGCTATACCTGCTGTTTCCTTAGCGCTATTAAAATCGCAGTCTTTAGCATTGTATGTGATTTTAGTAATGCTAATTGTGCAACAGTTGGAAAGTAATTTTATTTCCCCTAAAATTTTAGGGAATAGTATAGGGGTACATCCTTTGTTAGTTATTTTTGTTCTTTTAGCTGGAGGTCAGTTATGGGGGATAGCAGGAATGTTGGTGGCAGTCCCACTAACAGCCATTTTAAAAATCATTATACGTTACTTATTTTTAAAACTTATTGTTTAATTGACAAAGGTTTAAAACTTTATGTATAATGTAGAAAATTCTAATATTTTAACAAGATATCCCTCGTCTTCGACTGAAGGAGTTAAGACGAGGTTTTTTGGCGTATATTCCAAAAATTAAAGAAGGAGCAATAATAATGCAAGGTAGTGATTTGAGAAAGAAATTTTTACAATTTTTTGAGAGTAAAGGTCATACGGTTGTTCCTAGTTCATCTTTAATACCACATAACGACCCTACATTACTGTTTACCAATGCTGGAATGGTTCAATTTAAAGATGTTTTTTTAGGTCTAGATAAACGGCCATATAGCAGAGCTACAACAGCTCAAAAATGTGTTCGCGCAGGAGGAAAACATAACGACTTAGATACTGTTGGCAGAACAGCTCGTCATCATACCTTCTTTGAAATGATGGGTAATTTTTCTTTTGGAGATTACTTTAAAGATGATGCAATTCATTTTGCATGGGAATTTCTAACGAAAGTTATTCAACTGCCAAAAGAAAAACTTTGGATTACTATTTATCTTGATGATGATGAGGCATATAAAATTTGGCATGAAAAAGTTGGTGTACCTACTGAGCGAATTATTCGCTTAGGAGAAAAAGATAATTTTTGGTCAATGGGTGATACTGGACCCTGTGGGCCTTGCAGTGAAATTTTATATGATCGTGGCGAAGATTTTCGCTGTACAGAAAAGGAATGTGGCATTGGTAAATGTGATTGCGATCGTTGGCTAGAAATATGGAATTTAGTATTTATGCAATATGATCGCGATGAAAATGGAAAACTAACACCACTTCCTAAACCAAGCATTGACACAGGCATGGGTTTAGAACGAGTAAGTTCCATTTTACAGGGCGTAAATAGTAATTATGATACGGATTTGATTAAACCGCTAATTCAAGAAGTTGAGAATATCACCGGCCTTACATATAATCAGGATGATCGCGGCTTTCCCTTCCGAGTTATTGCTGATCACGCAAAATCTTGTACATTTTTAATTTTAGATGGAGTCCTTCCTAGTAATGAAGGACGTGGTTATGTGTTGCGTAGAATTTTAAGAAGAGCTGTACGTTTTGGAAAAGTTCTAGGAATTGAACGCCCTTTCCTTTTTGAACTAGTACCAATCGTTCGCAAGATAATGGAAGATGCTTATCCAGAAATAAAAACTAATGAAGATCATATCAAAAAGGTAATTCAAAGAGAAGAAGAGCGGTTTAGGGAAACTCTTAATGATGGTTTAAAAGTAGTAAATGAATTAATAAGAAAATTAAAAAATGAGAATACCAAGATTATTAAAGGCAAGGAAGCTTTTACATTATATGATACTTATGGCTTTCCATTAGATCTAATGGAAGATATTGCTGAAGAATATGGCTTAGTGGTTGATAAAGATGGATTCAATAGTGCTATGGAAGAGCAGCGAAACAGAGCAAGAGAGGCAAGAGATGATTCAAAGGCATGGAATTTTGCTATATCTTTAACTAACAGTTTAAATGATATTAGTCCAACCAGATTTGTTGGATATGAGCATTTGGTAGCGGAAGCAAGTATACTAGCTTTAGTTCATGAAAAAGGGAAAAAGAACAAAGCAGATGCAGGACTGGAATTATACCTAGTTACAGATACGACTCCTTGTTATGCTGAAAGCGGTGGACAAGTAGGAGATAAAGGGATTGTTAAAGGTTTAAATGGTTGGGGTAGTATTTTGGATACACAAAAATTGCCTGATGGTAAGTATATTCATTCGATGAAAATTGAAGAAGGATTTTTTAAAGTCGGGGATCAAGTATCAATTACAGTTGATGAAGAACGTAGGTTAGCAATTAAAAGGAATCACTCCGCAACTCATTTATTACATAAAGCTCTAAAAGAAGTTTTGGGGGAACATGTCAACCAGGCTGGTTCCTTAGTTTTACCAGAAAGGCTACGCTTTGATTTTACTCATTTTACTGCCTTAGATGAAAAAGAAATTTTCGCAGTTGAACGTAAAGTAAATGAGCAAATACTAGCAAGTCTACCGATTACTGTTTTGGAAACATCTTTTGACGAAGCAACAGAACTTGGTGCAACGGCTCTTTTTGGTGAAAAGTATGGCGATCGTGTGCGTGTAGTAAAAATGGGCGATTATAGCATGGAATTATGTGGAGGAACCCATTTAGAAAACACTAGTAGTGCGTGCATTTTTAAAATTCTAAGTGAAAGTGGTGTAGGGACAGGCTTTCGAAGAATTGAAGCAGCCACGGGCTTAGCAGCTTTAGAATATTTAAATGATAAAGAAAAAAGACTGGAACAACTAGCTGAAGTTTTAAAAACGCCTGTTAATCAAGTTGCTCAAAGGGTAGAAACAGTGCTTAAAGAAATGCGGGAAAAAGAACGTGAAATAGAAAAACTTAGCGCAAAGCTTGCATTGTATCAAACTGACCATTTGCTAAGCCAAGTGCAAAAAATTGCTGATATATCTGTTTTAGCCGCCGAAGTTCAGGTTTCAGATATGGAAGGACTGCGGAATATGGCCGACCTATTAAAGGACAAATTAGGTTCAGGGGTTATTATTTTGGGAACAAAGATTGAAGACAAAGTTAATTTCGTGGCTGCTGTAACTAAAGACCTAGTACCTAAAGGTATACATGCTGGTAAAATTATCAAAGAAGTAGCCAAGGTTGCAGGAGGAAGCGGTGGTGGAAGGCCTGATATGGCGCAAGCAGGGGGTAAAGATGCAGCTAAGCTAAAAGAAGCTTTAGGTTTTTGTAATGAAATAATTAGTAAAATGTATAACATAAAACAGTATTAAAAATTATCATTTTAATTAAAGGATAATAGTTATTTAATAGCGAAGTATAAATTAAGTTTGTTCAATGGGGGTGTGGATATGACCCAGGATAATCTTGAGCATACCGTGATGTTTAAGGTTGAAAAAGAAGAGGTTCCTAAAGCTAAAGAAGTTTTATTGCTGGTCTATGAGGCATTGCAGAAGAAGGGTTATAATCCTATTAATCAGCTAGTGGGATACTTATTGTCTGGAGACCCTGCTTATATTACTAGCCATAATAATGCTCGTAATTTAATCCGGCGTTTAGAGCGGGATGAATTAATGGAGGAACTACTTATGAGCTACCTGGGTCAGAAGTAGCCAGGTATGAAAAAAAGCCTATATCCTTTACCAGGATATGGGCTTTTATAGTGGTGCGCCCGGCATGGGCGCTTGAGAAGAAGGACAAGAATGTGTTTTGGAAGCAGGCGAATAGCCAATAGCCCAATCCTTGCAAGAACACTCACTAATGAATACCTGAGAAAAATAGGTTTAAAGTCAATAAGTGAAAAATATTCATTAGTGCATTAATTCTATTGAACCGCCGTATACCGAACGGTACGTACGGTGGTGGTGTGCTGTGAAAGTTGCAGCAGAGATGAAGAAAGGCCCTTCGATGAGGATTGTACAGGCAAACTCATCAAACAACCCTAATGCTGCTGTGGTAAAGAGCTATGGTAGTGAGCGATTAGGGAAACGGCTTAAACAAAAATAGTCATGTGAATCGAGAGATTCACGTACGGTTCTGTGAGAGCCTTTGGGTGAAACTCCCAAGGGCTACTCGACTGAGAGACGCTGAATAAAATAATTACTCAGCTCCTAATCGATTTAATAAAGGTGAAAGTATGCTATATTCTCAGATGGGGAATACTGGGTTAGTAGAGTAGGTGAAAAAATGCGAATTCTTGGATTAGATGTTGGTGACAAGAAAATTGGTGTGGCTTTAAGTGATCCTTTAGGCTTGACAGCCCAAGGAATTGACACAGTTAAATGCACGGGAGAAATAAAAAAAGATATCGAATATATTCTTAAAATAATTAATTTAAATGAGGTTGAACAGATAGTTGTTGGCTTACCTAAAAATATGAATGGTTCTATAGGTCCTCAGGCTAAGAAAGTAATTGATTTTGCTGAAGCATTAGGTGAAAAAAGTAATTTACCAATTATTTTCTGGGATGAAAGGTTAACTACTGTAGCAGCAGAAAAAACTCTCCTTGCTGCAGACGTTTCACGTAAAAAAAGAAAATTGGTTATTGATAAAATTGCTGCTACTGTAATTTTACAGAGTTATTTAGATAATAAAAATTAGCCTAACTGGTTATACTTGTAATAATTACCTTTACAAAAAATATTAAATCAGTTATTATTAGCCTATTAAAAGAGAGAAAGGTGTGTTTTTAATGGTTGACGAAAAGCACCATGATTGTGGTTGCGAAGAAGATTGTGAGTGTGAGGATATTATTGTTTTACAGGACGAAGAAGGCAATGACCATGAATTCAGCATTGTTGACGTGTTGGAAATGGATGAAAATAAATACGCTATTCTTATGCCGGCTAGTGAAAACGACGAATCAGATGAGGCTATTATATTAAAAATAGCGGCAGATGAAAATGGCGATGAATTTTTAGCTGAAATTGAAAATGATGATGAATGGGAGTCTGTAGCTCGTGCCTGGGAAGAAATGATTGATGAGGAAGAATTTTAAAAGTCGCAAAAATTGCGGCTTTTATTTTTAGTTTGACCGGCATGTTTGCTGAGCCGATGGGCTGAAAGAAACCCTATCGCCTAACCGGCAGGAAGATAACTCGTAAGCAAGGGCGTCACTGGCAACTGTGGGGTCTGAAGGAAGCCGAAGGGGGAAATTGGAACATAGCGCAAGCAAACCGAGGTTGGCTAGTCAGGCGGGTAATCTTGCAAAAAGTGGGAAAGCCCAAAAGCCGGATAACCTGATTAGTTAGGACGGATGCGTTCAAGTTCAGGTAAGCAAACCTAACGGGGAAGCCCGGGACTATCTTAACTGCCGGAGTATTAAAAGACGGAGTATACACAGGGACAGAAGTCGGGAGCCCCGGGGCGGCGTTATTTCACCCCTGTTAACTAATATCTACTTGGATAGATTTAACCAAAAGAAGAAACAGCAGGAAATACGGATAATACGCTATGCCGGTGACATTTTGGTATTTGCAAAGACGCATAGAGAAGCCCGAAAATATCAAGACATTGCTGCCAAAATACTGAAAACGAACTCAAACTAACCGTTAACAAAGACAAAACCCACCATACAGAAGTAAGTAAGGATGTATCCTATCCGGGCTTCATTATCCACAGGAAAATAGTCGCAGTCCACCCTAAGAAAATAAAGAGACTTAAGGAAAAGATAAGGCAATTGACACCACGGAACTTACTCAATTTAAGCTTAAATATCTTATGTATCTTTCCCTCCGGTTTGAATAAAAATAGTTATGTGAAAAAGAGGAGGGAAAACATTGAAACGCTGGATTCTAGCTATTTTAATGTTTCTAGGTACATTAATTCTAGTTAATCTGTTTATCCCTAAAATAATCTATAAAAACTATACTTATCCCGGACTACGTTTAGAAGGTTACAATATTGGCAAAAAGCCTTCAGCCCAATTAAATGAAGAAATCGAAAAAATTGCAAAACAGATTAGCCAATACAAAGTTGAGGTTAAATATAAAAACTATCTGAAAAAATTTTCCTATACTGAATTAGGTATTAATCCTGATATTGAGGAAACAAGAAAAAGGGTAATGAATTATGGTAGAGAAAAATATTTTTGGCAAAGATGGGCTTCCTATTACAAATTATTTTCAAAAAGTTCAGACCTTAAAATTGTATTAAAATTGGACAAGAACAAGGTTAATAGTTCGTTGAATAATTTTCTTACTCCATTTATAGTAAAACCAATTGATGCTCAATTTGTTTTAAACGATAAGGATCAACTTACTATACAGTCTGCTATTTGGGGTGACGAAGGGAACATAAATGCTGTAATAAAAAACATTGAGCAAACAATTGTATATTCTCAAGGTCAACGCAATACTTCCTTAATTATCCCAGAAATTAAAAAAAGGCCAAAATTGTTAACTGAAGATTTGGCAAATATGCATATTGACATGAAGCTTTCGGAAACTATAACTTATTTTGATCCACAAAAAAAAGAACGAGCTAATAATATTAAAGTAGCTGCAGGAAAATTAGATAATGTATTAATACCATCAGGCAAGTATTTCTCTTTTAACGAATCTGTGGGGCCAAGAACAAAGGAAGCAGGTTACCAAGAAGCATTAGTAATAGTTGAAAATGAATTTGAAAATGGCTTAGGAGGCGGGGTATGTCAAGTTTCCTCAACTCTTTATAATGCCGTATTAAGAGCCAATTTCCCTATAATAGAAAGAAGGCGTCATAGTTTACCAATAAAATATGTTTCTTTAGGTTTAGACGCAACAGTAAACTATGGTACTATAGATTTTAAATTTTTAAATAATACAGCTAACTACATTTTAATTAAGACAAAAGTGGTTGAAAATGCCTTAGTGGTTAAAATTTTTGGCCATGTTACGAATAAACCCAATGTTCAGATTGTTAGGTCTGAGAAAATAATTAGTCCTAGTATACAAACAATTAAGGACCCTAACTTACCATTAGGTAAGGCAGTTTTAGTCGAAAGTGGAAAAGATGGGTATATCGTAGAAGTGTACCGAATTATAAAAGATGATATGAAAAATATTATAACAAAAGAATTTATTTCTAAAGATATATATCAACCAAAAAACCGAATTGTTCGTATTGGATCTAAAGTAAGCACAAGTATGATGGTAAAACCTAACGTAAGAATCAATACCCGATAAATCCCCAAAAAATTAGATCAAAAAGAAGCTTTATAAGCTCCTATTGTTAATATCTGTACTAGAGGTTATAATTTAAGAGCAGAAAAAAATCAAATAGGAGCATTATATGGGCAAAAAAGTTGTAAAAGGCAGAATTATGTTTTATGTTTTTTCTATAATGTTGTTTATTTTTATAATTTTTAATTCTTTAGGCCCCGCAGCAAAATATCATAAGGAAATATTGGTACATATTCCAAAAGGTAGTTCTACATTAGAAATTGCTATCCTTTTAGAAAAAAAACAAGTGATTAAAAGTAATATTGCCTTTGTTGCTTATTATAAAATTTTTGGCAAAGACAAAAAGCTTAAAGCTGGTTATTATATGTTAGATAGCCGAAGTTCGACTCCTCAAATTATTGATAAACTTAATAGTGGAGATATTAGCGTAATCAACGTTACAATTCCAGAGGGATATAATGTTAAACAAATTTCAGATGTTTTTTCTGCCAAGGGAATTATTAACAAAAGTAAATTTCTAACTTTAGCTAAAAATGGAGATTTCAAATACCCGTTTTTGCCTACAAAGAATAATAAAAATTCTTATCGTTTGGAAGGTTTTTTATTTCCCGATACATATCAGATTAAAGTAGGTAGTACGGAAAAAGAGATAATTGAAATGATGCTAGACAGATTTGCTGAGGTATTTACTAAAAAAGATCAAGAAAAAGCTGCAAGAATGAATTTGTCAAGTGTAAAAATAATAACTTTAGCATCTATAATTGAAAAGGAAGCTAAGCTTGCAGTTGACCGGCCTGTTATTTCAAGTGTTTTTCATAATAGATTAAATAAAGGAATGCGCTTAGAATCTTGTGCTACGATTCAGTACTTATTAGGAAAGCCCAAAACTAAACTTTCTTATGATGACCTAAAAATAGTTTCTCCTTATAACACTTATTTACATAAAGGTTTGCCTCCAGGCCCAATTGCTTCACCTGGCAAGGCAGCTATTAGAGCTGCTTTATACCCAGCAAGAACAGATTATTTATATTTTTTGGCTAAAAGTAATGGTGCACATGTATTTAGTAAAACATTAGAAGAGCATGTACTTGCGAAGGAAAAGTATATAAAATAGTATTAATACAGCCAATTTGTCATTATAATGACAAATTGCTATTTTAAAATCTTCAATATAAGTAAAAATTTTATCTTTAGCACTTACCTAATTAAGGGGGGGTTTTTTGACTAAAAAAGTAGAATTATTAGCCCCGGCAGGAAATCTTGAAAAGTTAAAAATAGCATTGTTGTATGGAGCTGATGCTGTTTATTTAGGTGGACAGCAATTTGGGTTACGCGCGTCAGCCGGCAATTTCAGTCTAGATGAGTTGGAGAAGGGTATAAAAATAGCTCATAATTTAAACAAAAAAGTTTATGTGACAATAAATATTTATGCACATAACGATGATTTAACTCAATTATCTGGATATTTGACTGAATTGCAACACCTTAGCATAGATGGCTTACTTATCTCCGATCCTGGTGTTTTTTTACTGGCTAAGGAGTTTGCTCCTCAATTTAAGATACATATTAGCACACAGGCCAATACAACTAATTGGGTCAGCTGCAAGTTTTGGCAAGATTTAGGTGCTGAACGTATTGTTTTAGCTAGGGAATTAAGTCTAGCTGAAATTAGTGAAATACATGCTCGGGTACCAATAACATTAGAAGCTTTTGTTCATGGGGCCATGTGTATGGCCTATTCTGGTAGATGTATGTTAAGCAGCTTTTTAGCAGAGCGTAGTGCAAATAGAGGCGAGTGTACTCATCCTTGTCGTTGGAAATATCATTTAGTTGAGGAAAAAAGGCCAGGCGAATATATGTCTATTGAAGAGGATGAACATGGCTCATATATTTTAAATTCAAAGGATTTATGTATGATTGAACACTTGCCTCTTTTAATTAAGGCTGGCGTTAGCAGCTTAAAAATTGAAGGCAGAATGAAAAGTATTCATTATGTTGCAACTGTAGTTAAAGCCTATAGACAAGCTATTGATGCCTATTATAAGGGATTTCCTTTTGACATGTCTTGGCTTGAAGAATTAGAAAAGGTTAGTGAGCGCGAGTATACAACTGGTTTTTATTTTAGTAAACCTGGAAAGGAAGATCATAATTATATTAGCACCAAAACAAGTAAGAATTACGAATTTGTTGGTATGGTTTTAAATTGCGAAAATGATAAAGATTTAGTATTAGTTGAACAGCGTAATAAATTTTCTTTAGGAGATGATATAGAAGTTTTTGGGCCAAATACTAGTCCTAAAAGCTTTGTAGTAACTGAAATGTACGATGAAGATGGTAATGCAATTGCGACAGCACCTCATCCCAAACAAAAGTTATATATAAAAATAAAATTTCCAATAGAAAAATTTTCTCTACTTAGAAGGAAAAAATAATATTATGACTAATAATTTAGCCACCTTTTGCTAAACCTAAAATAGGTTTATAAAAAGGTGGCTTTATTAATGAATAAATCAATATTTAATAGATATAAGTGTATTTTTGTAATTTTTATTTTGCTTTTTGGAATATTACTTGAACAGCTTGTCAGGCTACAAATTTTAGATGGCAAAAAGCTAACTGTAATGGCAGATAAAATGCGCATGCAAATTGTAGTTGGAACTGAATATCCGAGAGGGGATATTCTAGACTATAAAAAAAGGTCCTTACTTGATAGCCAAAAGAAAAAAACACTAATTGTTTTTCCGGCAGTTGTTAAAAAAAATGATTCTCTTATACGAGAATTGAGCTCTATTTTACATATATCTTATGGAAATATAGTTAACCAAATAGGGTTAATGCAAAAAAATTATGGCAACAGACCTTTTGTATTAAAGTCTAATTTGAATATAGAGGAAGAGTTAAAAATAAATAATTTAAAAGCCAAGGGTATTTATATAGTTCCAATTGAAGGCAGATATGGTTCTCATAGTTTAGCGGTTCATTTAATAGGTCATGTTGGTCAAATTGATAACAATAGCTGGCAAAAATTAAAAAAACATTATGCTTCCGAAGATGAACTAAATAGCTATAAAAAGAATACGATCATTGGTGTTAAAGGTTTAGAAGCTATTTATGACAGGTATCTTAGAGAAACCGAACCTGATCATTATATAGCAGCCGCTGTAGATGCCAAGGGTAACGTACTAGACGGCTTAGGTTTTAGAAAGATTGCTAATGTTACGACCAATAAACAAAAAAATAATTTAGTACTGACTTTGGATAAGGATATACAAAGGATAGTTGAAGATGTTTTAGATCATCAGGTTAAAAAAGGTGCAGTAGTTATCTTACGGATTTCCACTGGTGAAGTAGTGGCCATGGCTAGCAGGCCATCTTTCAAACAAGATGCAGTTTTTCAATATATACAAAATGATAAAGTATCAGCTGAGTTTACCAATAGATCATTGGAACATTATTATCCTGGTTCAGTTTTTAAAATAGTAATAGCTGCAGCATCTTTGGAAGAAGGTTTGGTTAAACCAAATGATTTTTTTAATTGTGTAGAAAAATTTGTTTTTGCAAATGGGGAGACAATACCATGTTGGAAAAAAGGCGGCCACGGAAAAATAAGTTTTAGCGAGGCCTTTGCCCAATCATGCAATTCAACTTTTATTCAATTGGCTCTACGACTTGGCAGTGACAAAATACAAGATTATGCAAATCGCTTTGGTTTAACAGAAGATTATTTAATTGGCTATAAAAATGAACAATTTCAATCAATTAATATACCTAAAAACAATGATGTTGCCATTGGTAATGCATCTTTAGGGCAGCAAGGAATTATGCTCACACCTTTGCAAATAGCCGGGATTATAAGCACAATTGCTAATAATGGCGTTATGCATAAACCAAGAGTTGCAAATAGTATTGAGAACAATGATCATAAAATAATAAAACAATGGTTTACCCCTAAAGGTCAACGTGTGATTTCAAAAAAAACAGCGTTGCTTATGCAATCCTTGTTGAAAGATACAGCTTTAACAGGAACGGGTAAAAAGGCTTGGATTAGTGGTTGGGGTTCAGCGGGAAAAACTGGTTCGGCTCAAACAGGTAATTATGCCGCAAATGGCAAGGAAATATTAAACACATGGTTCGCAGGATATGCACCTTTAGAAAAGCCTGAATATGCCGTTACGGTTTTGGTTGAAAACGGTACTGCTGGAGGTGTTGATGCAGCACCAATATTTAAAAAAATAATGGAGCAGATTTTAGCTTTAAAATATGCTTCCCCAAAATAGAAAGGCACAAAATATGGAAAGTAAAAAAATTACAAAACAAGGTGAATTATTAATTATTGGAGCATTCCTATAACGCAAGAAAATGAGCTTTGCAAAAAAGAAAACCTCACGCTAAAATTTGAAAGGGCTGTTGGCCAACAGAATCCAATCAAAAATAGCGGAGGTTATCCAAATGAATTGTACTCAAAACGAAAAGTTAAATCAAGTGTCAGAGAAAAGTATTGTTATCGGCGTGGACATTGTCAGTGAGTTGCATTATGCCAGAGCATTTGACTGGCGCGGCGTTGAGTTGGGCAAGGTGGTTAGATTCGAGAACGATCAGGAAGGGCTCCGGAGCTTCATCAGTTGGATTGGAAGGCTAAGGGGCGTAAAGACAATCTGCGGGAGATTGCGGCACGGATTGGTGCCATGAGGACAGTTAGATACTGTATGATAATGTCTGATACGACAACCGATTACCTTCGTTCCATTGCAAATGGTACACGGAACGTCGTGAAAGAATAAGTGAGACAAGCTGAATGACTGGCTGTTTGGAGCATCCATCAGGATGAATTTAAAGGATGTGACAAGGAGTTCTTATCCATGTTTAAAGAGGTGGTGAGAGCTAAATCAGAGGTACAACTCCAAAAGTTCATAGTGGAAAATCGGCTGTGAATTAGCAAATTAAAATAGCTCCTCATTTTCATCATAAATTAGGGTAAAATGCAAAAATAAGTAACAAAAATTTCATTTTGTATTAGCCTACAGTAAAACAGATTTCACATTGTCACGCTTTTTTAGGATAAAAAATTAACCGGGAAATACCCGTTTTTAGTTTAAATACCTACTTCCTGAGCGGACTTAATAACCGCCTTTTCATCAATACCTTCCATTCTTTTCCGGCATCCATAAAGCAGGCAGTTAGTGGCTAAATTGTTGATTAGCCTTGGACAACCCCTGGAACGGGTGGCAATAGCTTCTACAGCTGCAGGAGAAAATATTTCAAATTTAGCACCTTAGGCTTTAATCCTTTAAAACCACATCTGCGATATGCCCTAACCCAAAATTCTATTGTCTTGGGGGCAAATTCTTTTAAGCCGTAGTGAGGCACATCGTGGGGGTGACTGGCGATTTGGGCGAGATTAAAGACTTGATGGAGGTTACCGAGTTGTCACGCTCTGTTTTTACCAAACCCCATATACGAAAACTTTTGGCCGACAATGGAATAGGTAATGCAGCAATGGAACTTTCAGTGTCAGTACTTCCGGTATCCCGAAGCAATCTCAGATAGCCAACCTGAAAGAGAAACTTGCCCAAAAGGATGAGTACATCGCGAAAATGACGGAAGAAAACCAAGCATTAAAAAGCGAATGTGAATTACTTCAATGGAGATTGTTTTTACTAATGCAAAGACAGTCAATGGAGCAAAAATTTGATTAAAATGACTAACACGATTAATATAATTTTGATGGAAATAAGATATTGATTATATGAAATATTTATGGGATAATCTTCTGAAACATACGATACACTTAGTAAACTGTATCGATACAATTGGAGGATTTTGATATGAATGAAAGATATGAATTGAACAAAAACCTTGCTCAGATGTTAAAAGGCGGAGTAATAATGGACGTAACCAATGCGAAGGAGGCTGAAATTGCACAGACGGCTGGAGCTGTAGCGGTAATGGCTCTGGAAAGAGTACCTTCAGATATTAGGAAGCAAGGCGGAGTTGCAAGGATGTCCGATCCGAAAATAATAAAAGAAATTAAAAATACAGTAACCATTCCTGTAATGGCAAAGGCAAGGATCGGACACTTTGTAGAAGCTCAAATCCTTGAAGCACTTGGTATTGATTATATCGATGAAAGTGAAGTTCTTACTCCGGCTGATGAGATGTTCCATATAGACAAGCAACTGTTTAAAATTCCCTTTGTTTGTGGGGCAAGAAACCTTGGGGAAGCACTTAGGAGGATAGGTGAAGGTGCAGCTATGATCAGGACAAAAGGGGAAGCCGGGACAGGTAATGTTGTGGAAGCTGTAAGACATATGAGGACAATAATGGCTGATATAAGAAGACTTAAGGGACTACCGAAAGAGGAGCTTATGATGGTAGCTAAGGAGATGGGAGCGCCATATGAACTTATTTTAAAGGTCGCAGAAGAAGGAAAGCTACCCGTGGTTAATTTTGCGGCCGGAGGCATAGCCACACCAGCCGATGCAGCCCTTATGATGCAGCTTGGAAGCGAAGGGGTGTTTGTAGGTTCTGGTATATTTAAATCATCGAATCCAGAAAAAACCGCTAAAGCAATTGTTAAGGCTACTACTTATTACAATAAGCCTGAAATTATTGCCGAGGTATCTGAAGACTTGGGGGAAGCAATGAAAGGAATAGAGATATCTCAAATTGCACCTGAAAATGTTCTTGCAACCCGGGGGTGGTAATAATGGTTCGCATAGGAGTGCTCGCTTTACAGGGATCTGTAGCAGAGCATATGAAAATGTTATCCAGGATTGAAGGTTTAACTCCATGCGAGATTAGAAGACCTGAAGAGATTGAGACTACCTCCGGAATTATATTACCGGGCGGTGAAAGCACTACAATTGGAAAGCTGCTAAAGGAGTTTAATCTTTCAAATATAATAATTGAAAAAGCAAGGAATGGAACGCCAGTTTGGGGAACGTGTGCAGGTATGATTCTCCTTGCGAAGGAAATTGTTGGAGAAAATTATGTACATCTTGGTCTCATGGATATTTCCGTAAGGAGAAACGCCTATGGAAGCCAATTAGACAGCTTCTTTACAAAGTGTAAAATTCCTGATGTATCAGACATTGAGATTCCACTTGTGTTTATAAGGGCACCATGGGTTGAATGGTTATCTAAAAATGTAAAAGTGCTTGCCCATATTAACGGAAAAGCGATCGCTGTACGACAGGATAATATACTAGCAACTTCCTTTCACCCTGAATTGACTGATGACTTATCTTTTCATAGATACTTTGCTAAAATGGTTTTAAGCAGAATGGAGAAAGACAGTAGATCTTAGAAACATTATAGCTCATGGATATGGTGAATTATAGATGAAACTCGTTTGGAACCTGTCGCAGAAAGAAGTTCCTCTGCTGCTAAAACAGTTAGAGAGCTTGGTTAAAGAAGGTTAAAAGTTTAGTCTACATAATTAACACGATTGAACATAATAGTTTAGTCGTGTTTTTTGTATGCTCTTAAATCTAAGAAAGGTAGGTAAAATCAGGGGTTGAGGTCAGGGAGATATTATCGTTGCTAGCTAATTTGTATATTGACAACCTTGGATTACAGCTGTAATATTTAATTATACTTACAAATGTAATCCAATAGAGGTGATTTTGTATGAAAACAATTCCTCAAATATCGGAAGCTGAGTTAGAAGTTATGAAAATACTATGGGAGATTGGTCATGCAACGAGTTCGCAGATCATAGACAGACTGACCAAAATGACGGAATGGAAGCCCAAAACTATTCAGACACTTATTACCCGTCTTGTGGTAAAAGGGGCGGTAAAAGCTGAAAAGACAGGAAGCAAAGCGTTTATGTATTTTCCTCTTATTAGTGAAGATGAGTTCAAGGCTTATGCTAGTAAATCATTTTTGCAAAAATTATTTAACGGCTCTTTAAATCTCATGATTGCAAGCTTTATTAAGGAGCAGAAGATGTCAAGGGAAGAAATTGAAAGTCTAAAAAAATTGCTGGATGAGGAGGTGTGATTATGACAGAGATTTTTAAAATCGTCTTTATGACCTCTCTCTATGCATCTTTTGTTGGGCTTATCATTATTTTTTTTAAATGGATATTAAAAGATAGAATAAGTTCAGAATGGCATTATATTATATGGGTTGTTCTTATCCTTAAGCTTATTGTTCCTTTTGGTCCTGAAAGTGCTGTCAGCTTATTTAATGCTGTCCCAATAGTAGCTCAAAATACAAATTTAACACAAGCTACTGAGCAGTTTCATAAATCAACGGCGGTTATGCAACAAGAAAACCCGCATGCTCTAACGGCCTGGAAAGTACAAGATACATCCCTATCTATTATAACAATTGTTGAAAGGTATATGCCGTATTTTTGGCTGTTTGGTGCAATTCTGTTATCGATATGGTTGTTATACATAAATTATTCATTGAACAGAAAGATAAAAAAAAGAGGAATTATTGCGTCTGAATCAATAAATCTGATTTTTGAAGAATGCAAAAATAGAATGGGAGTTAAAAGAAATATTCAAATTATCAGACAGGATGTCATAGACACCCCAGCACTTTTTGGTGTTTTTAAACCGAAAATCCTACTCTCACCTGCAATCTTAAACTTAAATGATAAAGATATTTCATATATATTGTTGCACGAACTTGCCCATTACAAAAGAAAAGATTTGCTTGCAAACTATCTATTGCTTGTGTTGCAGATAATACACTGGTTTAATCCGGTAATATGGTACTGTTTTAAAAGAATCCGTCAGGATATGGAAGTTGCTGCTGATCAGAGGGTTTTGGCTGTATTGGAAGGTGGCGAACAAAAGGAATATGGGAAGACGCTTTTGGTTGTGCTCGAAAGTTTTAGCTTACCAAGCCTTGCTCCAAGGCTTATCGGAATGATTGATGACAGAAAAAATATGGAGAGGAGGATAAGAATGATACGGATGGCTGAATTTTTTAAAAGCAAGAGAAGACTGTTTATGGTCACCGGAATACTTTTTGTTGTTATACTATGTGGAGTATTATTAACAAACCCTTTAACAAAACAAGTTTCTTTTGAGATAGGGAATTATACTCTAAAAGTTCCCTCTGACTGGAAAGTAAAGTCAGTAAAGCTGAACTGATATTTCACAAAAACAACATTACTATTGGTGGAGTACAAATAGTTGGTTATGAGCGCGATCAACCGCTTTTCTTGCCCAATCACTCAGAAACAAAGCGGCAAAAAGATATCAAAGGACTAGTCACAAAAGCGGTTTTGGTAAATCTTGATTTAACGCAGCCAGCGGCATCTGGGGATACCTCTATTAAAAACGAAAATCATTTGTATTTATTATTTGCAAATGAAAAAATTGCTTATGACATCTATGCAAACACTAAGTATGTTAATGAGTCGCAGCTTATTAAAATCGCCAAAAGTTTTAGACGCATGAATAATAAAGAAACCAAAGAATATAATGTAGATGTACTGTTGAGATTTAAGAATAAATATGGGGGAGACCATGTCAAGGTAATCAATCTTATTGACAACTTGCTATATGCTGATTTGCGCAGGGAAGTTTTACTCCAAACTAAGAATACACCCTATGGAATCACTGTAAAGTATGACTTTAGTGCAGCTGGTACTGATGTGGGCCAGGCTGAAATCACCTTACGAAATAACGCTGTCATAATGTTTGCGCTCATAGACAATGTCGATATTATTAATTTCAATTTAAAAACAGACAAGGAAGAAAAAAAATATCAGTACACAAGGGCACAGATCCAGCAAAGTTTTGATAAAGACCTAAGGGAGTACGCAAAGGATATAAGGAAATTTGAAACTCTGTTGAACAGTTTTAGCCACTCTCAATCCAGAAATCCGAAATCAATTGATGAAGCTGTGAGCATTACAATTAAAAATCGAGGGGAAAATAGTTACCTTGACGGAGAAGTAGCAACAGAGGGACATTTAATCCTTGATACTGAGGAAAAAAACGGAAACATAAAAGTATATACCATTTCAAGTTTTGGTTATTTTGGCTTTGAAAACGGAATTTTTACCAAGATTAGCGGTAGTGGTGCTATTCCTACGGTTATTACTTTTTCTTGCTGACTTGAAACGTTATGGACACGCCACGAGCCCTTCCGATTTTGAGGCGCAAGCGCGTTTTTTCTGGATGATGAATTTCATCGCCAAATACTGGGGTCACAACAGATCGGCCTTGCTTACTATCTTTGTGTCGCCGCGGAATCATTGGCAAAAAAGTGATTCGTCACTCCAGCTCCATGTTGACCAAACATTTGGTGGTTAATAGCCTGTATCTATACACACATTTTGGAAAGGCAGCCTGGCGGGGCTGCTTTTTCATTTTCCCAACCAGACCCAAATATGGTTTAACAAATACAGGGTGAATATAAGCTTTCGGGACCTGCCATTAAGATAAATATTTTCGGGACTTTATCAGCAGGCGAATAACCAATAAATAAATCAACGCATATGATGATAAAAACAGAGTTCTAGCGGGAGGTGTTATATTTTATGTCAGATGCTTTTGTGACACGGTCGCTTGATGAAATACGATTTTGGTCACGGATCATGAAAGAACATTCCCTCTTTCTTAAATTGGGTTTTAGATGCGAGGATACTCAGTTGATTAATGAAGCAAATCACTTTTATGCGGTTTTCGAAGCCATTGAAAACAGATCACACAGATTATCATTTGATACAGATCCCCAGATTATCAGAAGGTTTAATTCGGAAGTTCATAATGCGGTTTCCCATATCTGGGCTTTCAAAAGAAGGGTATTGGGCTTGATTCTACGTTGCCAACTTCCGGGGGCAAATAATTTTCCATTGTTAGTTGATCATGTTAGCAGAGAAGCAAATTACTTCAGAAAACGGTTAGAAGAATTAAATTCTGGAAGGCTTGAGCCATTACCTGATACTATCATTGAGGAGAATGTATTTTTCTTGCGTATCATGGCAGACCATGCTAAATTTATCAGCCATTTGCTTGATCCATCTGAACGTCAATTGATTGAACAAGCACGGCGTTTTAGCCACGATTTTGACCAACTGTTATTTCAAGCAAAAGACTTGAAATCCATGCGTCCCCAGTCTCAAACAACTCCTCTTCTGGATCAATTTTTGGATCAAAACAAGGTGTCGGTAAAATCATTACGCGACTTTAAGCAAACAGCACGCGACTTAATTAATTCCTGCCGGATAAAAAGTATTATTCACCCACTATTAGCGGATCATGTGCTTCGCGAAGCTGAAAGGTTCCTCTTTATCATTGATATGTTAGAACAGCATTTAACCAGCGGTAATGTCCCGATGCAATAACTAAGTAAGCGTCAAATAAACCCCACTCTTATCCAAGGTGGGGTTTATTTGACGTTTACTTATCGATAAACTCCCATCGCATGAATACGATTATGATGACCCTGGCCACCGTTACATCCATTTTTATACCAACAACATTTATTGCAGGGATTTATGGAATGAATTTTGAGTATATGCCGGAGTTTACATGGCGTTACGGCTATTTCATATTGTCGGGAATTATGGCTACCGCTGGTTTCGGCATATTCTTATGGTTTAAGCGCAGAGGCTGGTTTGACATTTATAAATAAAATTAAAAAATCCGTCATTGAAGTATTCAAGAAAACAATAGTATTCGGTGAGAAACCATGAAATAACACGATACAATAAGAATACTGTTTTAAAATATCTCTGATTGTTAATTTAGAAGTAAAAAATGATTTTTTACGAAAAAACCGTTGGTGCAACCATCTGGACTTCGGAGTATAATCATATCAATAATTGAATACATGGCCTAATTCCGAGTCATCGGAAGCGGAGGAACCAATCAATTGGGGTTAATCCTGATTTATCAGGAGGGATGAGGACGCACTTCTCTGCCATCCTACCCGTCAGCTAACTTCGTCGGCTAAAGCAGGGAAGGTCCAGAAGACCTACCGACATTTCTTTACAGAGGTCTTTTTCTTTTGCCTTTGTATTCGAGTATAGGTAGGTGAGAGTCTGGGTAGACAACATGCAGGGGTATTTCGAGATATACTTGGGCATGCGGTAGACCGGTGTAGACTTTTTTCTTTGGAACTTCAGTTCTTGAGAGAAAATAAATATCGGTCTTTTTTTTTTACCGCCGCTTCGAAAGCAGATTGTCAGCGCATACCTGAAGAATTGCATGAATGATAGGCACACCGGAAATGCTCCAGTGGAAAACGAAGAATAAGGGGTAAGTGATGATGCCACAATACAGCAAAAACAAGATGGAAGCAGATATAAGCGAGTCTTATATCAAATTACAAAGAGAGATCCTGGGACGCGGACCGCAGGAGACAAAGACGTACATTATCCGGGATATGGTAATCGTAAGGCTCAAAGGCGTCTTGACCCACGAAGAGGAACATCTTGTGAAGACGGAAAAGGGCAGACAGATCGTGAAAGCAATGCGCCGTATTCTGCGGCAGCAGTACAGTATGGAAACAGAAGGAATCATCTCGAAAATTACCGGCTGTCAGGTCATTTCCAGCCACAGTGATATCAGTACAAAAATGGGCGAACAAATAGAAACGTTCATCCTGGATTGTGACCTGGAGAAAAAATTTAAAGAATAACCCAATCAATAATCTTTTGCAGGAAGACTGAATATCGGGAACTCATTTTGATGAGGGCCAATTATTACGTAAGCCTGCGGGTTCTTATTGGATTCCGATGCCACTCTGGGTGAAGGCATGGGGAACATATGGGAATCTGCAGGCTTTTTGTATATACCGGCAATTCCATGACTCACGTTAGGAGGAAGATACCATGACTAAGAATCATCCACCCGTTTACATTTACGGTTCAACGCTTCAGGCAGAGAGCATGCGAGCGTCATTAAAACAACGAGAAGTGCCGATCTTGGAAATAGATGCAAATTCTGATGAATTTGCTCATTGTAAACAAGCGTTTTTATTCGTACAAAACTTATCTGAAGCGGAAGAGGCATTACGTCCTGTACGCGATAGACGCATGAAAAAAATTATGCTTGTTACGGATCGAGATTTGTATTCAGTCAGCAGGAGCTGGACGTCGATCTGGTAATCCTGACTTGCAAAGAGGCAAAGAAGTTTGACTGGTTGTTGATCGAAAAACCATAATGGAAGGGTAATAAAAACGATAAAATAGAGAGAAAGGGTGAGATTCAGAAAAATAAACCTTTTTTTCGAATGATTTGCTGTCAAAGACATGTGAAATTCGCCAATAACCGATCGTGCAAGAACAGGTTGACAGGAGTAATATGGGTTTGACAACAGAATACGGCCTAATCTTGGTGCACCAAGAACGGAGGAACCAATCAACTGGGGTTAATTCTACTTTGGGAGAAGGGATGAGAGTCTCTCTTGCCATCCTACCCGTCAGCTAACTTCGTCGGCTAAAGCGAGGGAGGTCGTAAGACCGCCTAAAACGGGGTGACTGTACATCCCGGTTTTGAAGAGGTCTTTTTTCATTTTCTCAAAACTGAAAATCACTGTGTCTTGAAAACAAGCAGGCAGGAGACCGAGCGCAAGGAGAGCCTATGGCTGGCTGGGCGCTAGGTAGACTGATGCTTGCTTATTCTCCGGCAGTTGAATCGTGGCATTCGGTCAGGTCGTAAAGTGACGATCCCAACCGGGTGCTTCGCTTGGGAATTAATTCAGCCGGGAGATAAGCGGGCATCAGTCTATTTATTGCTTTGGAATAATTGATTCAAGTCATGGAAAACTATGGGGGGTGATTCTATCGAAACTGCCGCACATTCGCAAGATCTGTAAATTTTTACGATAAACAAATCAGGAATGGGGGATCAAAATGGACTTTGTTTCACTTGGACTGGTAGCCGTATCTTTCCTGATGTTTTACGGCTTTGTGGTTTTCTGTGACAGAGTAGTTGGTGGGCAGGAGGGTGAAAGACGATGATCTTGTTGTTGATATTAACGGGAGCCCTCGCATTGTACCTGATTCATGCCCTGATTTATCCAGAAAAATACTGATGGAATGGATTGAGGATGCTCGATTCGTGAATTGGAGGGAAACGTTGTGGATTTCATTCAAATCGCATTGGTGCTGGCACTCTTAATCTTGCTGGCCATACCAATGGGGCGTTATATCGCAAATGCTTTTTCGCTGGAAAAGACTAGACTAGACCGCGTATTTGGCGGAGTCGAAAAAGGAATTTTTAAATTATCGGGAATTCATGAAACAGACATGAATTGGAAGCAATACGCAAAAGCGATGCTGCTCAGCAACTTGATCATGTTCGGGATTGGCTACTTGATCTTACGATTGCAAGGAATACTCCCGGCTAATCCAAGCGGCATTGCCGCAATGGAACCGCTGCTGTCTTTCAATACGGTATCCAGCTTTTTGACAAACACAAACTTGCAGCATTACAGCGGTGAGTCAGGACTTTCTTACCTTTCCCAAATGGTGGTCATCATATATCTTATGTTTACGACTCCTGCTACCGGGATCGCTGTTGCGATAGCTTTCATGCGAGGTCTTAGCGGGAAGAAGATAGGTAACTTTTACGTAGACCTAGTTCGTGCGCATACACGAATATTGATTCCGCTTGCACTTCTTGTAGGTCTTCTTCTGGTTGGGCAAGGAGTTCCGCAAACGTTGGAGCCAATTGCAACTGCGACGACGCTGGAAGGAGCCGAACAACAAATCGCTCGCGGACCGGTTGCCGCTTTAGAGTCAATTAAGCACTTGGGGACAAACGGTGGTGGATTCTTTGGAGTTAACTCCGCACATCCGTTTGAAAACCCAACTCCTGTCAGCAACGTAATCGAAATATTGTCGATGTTTTTGATTCCGGCAGCGCTGCCGTTCACATTCGGGTATATGGTGCGAAACCGCAAGCAGGGATGGATCCTCTTTGCAACTATGGGAGTAATGTTCCTTGGTTTCTTGACCATTTGTTATTTCAATGAACTAAATGGAAACCCTGCCCTTGCAAAAGTTGGCCTTTCACAGGACTTTGGCAGTATGGAAGGTAAAGAAGTGCGTTTTGGGATAGCTCAAAGTGCGCTATTTACAACGGTTACTACTGCGGCAACGACAGGTTCTGTAAATAACATGCATGATACATTAACACCTCTTGGCGGTCTGGTGCCGCTTGGCGAAATGATGCTCAACTGCGTATTTGGCGGGGATGGTGTTGGTTTTATAAATATCTTAATGTACTCGATTCTCGCTGTTTTCCTAGCAGGATTAATGGTCGGACGCACTCCTGAATTCCTTGGGCGGAAGATTGAGAGCAAGGAAATGAAGTTAATTGCCATCATCATTTTGATTCATCCGCTAATAATCTTGGCTCCGTCTGCAATTGCTTTGGCGACGGAAATGGGAACTGTTGCGATCTCGAACCCAGGTTTCCATGGTATTTCACAAGTTGTATATGAATTTATTTCATCAGCAGCCAATAACGGGTCCGGGTTTGAAGGTCTGATAGACAACACACCGTTCTGGAACATTTCAACGGGCTTGGTCATGTTGTTCGGTCGATACTTTTCCATGATCGCCATGCTGGCGGTAACCGGTTCCTTGCAGGCAAAAACGCCGGTTCCGGCCACTCTGGGTACTTTTAAAGCGGACAACAGTTTGTTTCTTGTGATTTTGTTGGCCACAGTCCTCATCGTGGGAGCCCTCACGTTCTTCCCGGTGATTGCGCTTGGGCCTGTAGCGGAATGGTTAACCATCCGTTAACTTAGCACGGAAAGAAGGAGTTATCAATATGAGTATGAACACGCGCGCAACGTTGAATCGCGAAATCATGAAACGGGCTATTGTTGATTCGTTTAAGAAATTGGACCCGCGTTACATGATCAAAAATCCGGTCATGTTTGTGGTGGAAGTCGGGTTCATAGTAACGTTAATCATGACTTTCGCGCCCGGGGTGTTCGGTGGGGAGCCGGACCCGGTCTTTAATGGAATGGTCAGTTTCATTCTGTTCATCACCATTCTGTTTGCCAACTTTGCCGAAGCCCTGGCAGAGGGACGCGGAAAAGCGCAAGCGGATACCTTGAAAAAGACAAAGCAGGATGTAAAGGCCAAACTGGTGCAAAAAGACGGTTCCATCAAACTGGTCAACTCTTCTGAGCTGCGGAAGGGCGATGTCGTGATTGTGGAAGCGGACGAATTGATACCTGGTGACGGAGAGATCATTGAAGGCATTGCGGCCATTGACGAGTCGGCCATTACGGGGGAATCGGCCCCGGTCATCAAAGAGGCGGGCGGTGACTTCAGCTCGGTAACGGGCGGCACTCGCGTAAAGAGCAACCAGATCAAAGTTCGCATTACAGCAGATCCCGGCGAGTCTTTCCTGGAGCGAATGATTAACCTGGTGGAAGGCGCCAAACGGCAAAAGACCCCCAACGAGATTGCGCTGCACACGGTGCTTGTGAGCTTGACCCTGATTTTCTTGATTGTTTGTGTGACATTGGTACCGATTGCTTCCTATGTTAACGTTACACTTTCTGTTGCAACGCTGGTGGCATTGTTGGTATGCCTCATGCCGACTACGATCGGGGGCCTGCTGTCGGCGATCGGGATTGCCGGCATGGACCGGGTTACCAAGTTTAATGTCATTGCGATGTCAGGAAAAGCGGTGGAAGCATCCGGCGACATTAACACGATTATTCTCGACAAAACGGGAACTATCACGTTTGGGAACCGGATGGCTTCCGTCTTTACCCCAGTCGACGGAATTCAGCAAGATGAACTGAAGCGTGCGGCGCTGCATAGTTCCATGCACGATAAAACTCCGGAAGGCCGTTCCATCGTAGAATTGGCCCGCAAGTTGGGAGTGCCGGAGAAGGAAATGGAAGCGCCCGGCTCCGAAGGCATTGAATTTAAAGCGGAAACTCGTATCAGCGGTACCATTTTTGCAGATGGCCGGGAAGTTCGCAAAGGGGCTGTTGACGCGATCAAGAAGTTTGTGTCTGAAAAAGGGGGAACCATCCCAGCTGACCTTGACCAAAAAGCAGAAACAATTGCCAGGGAAGGCGGTACGCCTCTTGTTGTGGCGGAGGGAACCCGAATTCTGGGCCTCATCTATCTGAAAGATACAGTGAAGCCGGGTATGCGGGAACGTTTTGAGGAACTCCGAAAAATGGGAATCCGCACGGTCATGTGTACGGGAGATAATCCGTTGACATCGGCTACCATTGCACGTGAAGCTGGCGTGGATGACTTTGTTGCGGAAGCCAAGCCGGAAGACAAGATTGCTTTAATTCGAAAAGAACAAGCAGAAGGAAAACTGGTGGCGATGACTGGGGACGGTACCAACGACGCTCCCGCGCTTGCCCAAGCGGACGTGGGATTGGCGATGAATACCGGGACGGCTGCTGCGAAAGAGGCGGCCAACATGGTCGATCTGGATTCTGACCCGACCAAGATTCTTGAAGTGGTAGCAATCGGGAAGCAGCTTTTGATGACACGCGGTGCACTTACCACTTTCAGTATCGCTAACGACGTGGCAAAGTATTTCGCCATAATTCCCGCGATGTTCATGACCGCGATTCCGCAAATGAAGGCATTAAACATCATGAATTTGGCAACTCCCAATAGTGCAATTCTGTCGGCGTTGATTTTTAACGCGATTATCATTCCGCTCTTGATTCCACTGGCGATGAAAGGGATAAAATACAAGCCGATGGGCGCTTCCCAACTGCTCAGCCGCAACCTTTTCATTTACGGATTGGGCGGAATTGTGGCCCCGTTTGTCGGAATCAAGATTATCGATATGATCCTGGGTTTGTTCAATCTTAAGTAAGTTTCGAAATCATTGATGAAAGCAAAGGTGACTTGGTATGATAAAAGCTTTGCGGCTTAGCCTTGTACTGTTGGTGATTTGCGGGCTTCTCTATCCGTTAGGAATGACGGGAATTGCCCAACTGTTGATGCCCTATCAGGCGGACGGAAGTTTAATGAAGGATGCAAACGGAAATGTGGTTGGTTCGGAACTGATTGGACAGTCTTTTAAGGATCCGAGATATTTTACCGGTCGTGTTTCTTCGATTGATTATAATGCGGCAGGATCCGGTTCCGGCAACCTGGCCCCCTCCAATCCCGCACTTATTGAACGGGTTCAGAAAGACATTGACGCGTTCTTGGCAGCCAACCCTGGTGCGAAGAAGGAAGACATCCCGGGAGATTTGCTCACCAACTCCGGTTCCGGTTTGGACCCGCATATTTCACCCTTGGCGGCAAAAATTCAGGTTCCGAGAATTTCACGGGCTCGCGGAATCCCTGAGGAACGCTTGAATGCCTTGATTGATGTGCACACGGAAGGACGACAGCTGGGAGTTTTCGGGCAGCCGCGTGTCAATGTGGTAAAGTTAAATCAAGCTTTGGATGCAATCCGATAGCTGGTTTCGAGGAGCGGCGAATTCGCCACTCCTTATTTCCCTGTTCGGAAAGGAGACAAGGACATGGCGGAAGAGTTTCGCAGAAAAACCCCGGAAGAAATCCTTCAATCAATCAAGGACATGCAACGGGGACGGCTAAAAATTATCCTGGGGGTCGTAAGCGGTTCCGGCAAAACCTACCATATGCTGTATGAAGGCTACTCCCTGAAAAAAAAGGGATTGCATGTGGTAATCGGGGTGGTGAGCCCGACTATTACCGCAAAAATACTGGAACAAATGCAGGACTTGGAAGTGGTTCCGCCAATTGAATGGCATCATAAGGGAGAAATTCGAAGGGATTTGGATGTGGAGACCATTTTGTCCAAACATCCGGATGTGGTATTGGTCGATGATTTGGCGCATCGCAACCGTCCAAACGCACCCCGCCCAACCCGCTTAGATGACGTACTCTATCTAATTGATCAAGGCATCAGCGTCATTACCACAGTGAACATCTATGAACTGAAAGGGATTCACCATGTGGCGAAAGAACTGACCGGGGTGAAGGTGCAGGTTGAAAACTGCGTTCCCGCCGATACCTTGTCTCTGGCAGATGAAGTGAAGCTGCTGGATGTGACGCCGGAAGCCATTTTGCAGCGGATCCAGGAGGAAAAAATTCAAACCAACAAGCTTTACCAACTGGATAACCTTGTAGTCTTGCGGGAACTGGCTTTGCGTATTGTGGCGGAAGAAGTCAATGAAGACTTGGCCGAGTATCGGGAAACCCACGGGATGGTGGGCGCTTCCGGCGCAACGGAACGAATTTTGGTCACGGTTCAATATCACTTGACCGGATCAATTTTGATACGTCGGGGACAACAAATCGCGAAACGGCTGGGTGGAGACTTGTTGGCAGTATGTTTCCGCAACCCGAACAAAACCTTGTCGAAAGAAGAAGCCACTTTTAAACGTTCGATCAAAAAATTGGTCGAGAAGATAGGAGGTACCTTCGAAGAAGTGTCGATTTCCTCCGACGATGAGGTAGCTGAAGGGATCGTCCGCTATGCCACCCAACATAACGTGACGCGAATCGTCTTGGGACAATCGAAGCGCACCCGTTGGGAAGAGATTTTGAAAGGTTCCATCATAAACCAGATCCTGCGGAAGACGAAAAATATCGACATCTTTATCATGGCTGACCGGGCCGAGAAGAAAGGGGAGCGTATTCTTCCAGCCCGCCGCGTTCGGAAAAAATCGCCCCATCCTTACCACAAACTGACACCGGAAGAGATGGAGAAGGAGATCGGCAAAATCAAGCGCGGCAAACTCAAAGTGTATATCGGGGCAGCGCCCGGTGTCGGAAAAACGTATACAATGCTGCGTGAAGCGAACGAATTAAAGAAAAAAGGAATTGACGTGGTTATAGGACTGCTTGAAACCCACGGTCGAAAAGAAACTTGGGAGCAGGTGGGGGATCTGGAAATCATCCCGCGCAAAAAAATTCAATACCGCAACGTAATACTTGAGGAAATGGACACTGATGCGATCATCAAACGCAACCCGGAAGTGGTGCTGGTTGATGAATTGGCCCACACCAACGTGTCAGGCAGCAAGTATCAGAAGCGGTACCAGGGTGTAGAGCAAATCCTAAATGCGGGAATCTCAGTTATCTCTACTATGAATATCCAGCACTTGGAGAGTCTAAACGACGCGGTGGAACAAATCACCGGCATCCGGGTGCGGGAAACGGTACCGGATCATGTTCTTCATTCTGCCGATGAGATTGAGCTGATCGACATATCGCCCAAAGCCCTACGGGAGCGAATGAGGGAAGGAAATATTTATCCTATGGAGAAAGTCGAGCAATCACTAAATAATTTTTTCAGGACGGGAAACTTGATTGCCTTACGAGAATTGGCCTTGCGGGAGGTTGCCGATGAAGTGGATGAACGGCTCGAATCCTGGGATCGTCGAACGCTGCGGGGGCATTTGAGACAGCAAGAGGCAATTGTTGTTTGCGTCAACTTACAGCCTGACAGTGATCGTCTGATTCGGCGGGGGTTCCGCATCGCGTATCGCTTGAAGGCTGAATGGTACGTTGTGTACGTCAAAGACCAAGCACTGACACCAGAGGAAGAGCAGCGACTGCAAAAGTTGAAAGAACTGACAGAGCGTTTGGGCGGAAAATTTGAAATCCACCAGGCGGCCGAGCGGCGCAAAGTCTTCCGTAAACTGGTGGAGGTACTGAATCAAAAAGAAGCTACACAAGTGGTTATTGGCCACTCTGCCCGTACACGTTGGGAAGAAATCTGGAAAGGAGCTGTAGTACAAAAACTTCTTCGTGCAGTACGCCATCTGGACGTCCTGGTTGTAGCTGATCCTGCTTTACATTAACTTCAACTTCGCCAGAGGAACAAACATCAATAAATGGTAAAAAATAATACGGATTTTCGCAATGTTTTGGCTGGCATAGCATTTAGTCTGAGAATTTTTGAGATTACAAAACCTTTCAGTATTACTGTACAGCCAGACCTTTCAAGTGAAAAAGTATTTAGGGAAATAGCCCGAAAATGAATGTTGTAGCAAAACCAATATTTATCCTACTGGATTTTGTTGAAGGAACATGTAGCGACGATTTTGCCAAAAATATGATAGACTTTCTTGAAAGCTTCCGTTTTGAATATGTGCATCTAATTGTTCTGGGACAGGAAAGTATTTTTCGTAGACTATCCGTCCTGCAACGTGAATCTCTTAAAATTCCTGCACCAATCTATATGACCGGCTGGTCAATATTTCGCAAGTGGAACAATAGACGACATGAAGCGATGGGTAACGAAGCCGCCGGATCAAATTATGGAGGAGGCAGATAGAAACAGATATCAACGTATTTCAGAAAGATTACGGGCAACTGCCGATAAAATCATATGTTTTGCATTGCCATTCAGTATTGAAGAGGCAAAAATAGTCTTTCCTAATGACTATGTTGAAACCATTCGCGAAATGCTGAGATATGGTCTTTTACGTCATCACGACGAGCAGCTTCTCGAAATGCACGAAACAATCCGGTCAGGTCTGGAAGAGTTTGTCCTGCCGATGATTAGGCATAAAACTCATGATGTTTTGGCTAATTATTATTTTTCCGCTGCTTGAAATGTTTGTGGGTCAAACTGACGATATAAAAATGCGGCTGGTTCCGCTTTTTTTGCGGAATAAAAGTTGAGATGCTCTACGACCAGCGCTGTAGTTTTTGAGCAATTATTTACCAACAGACGTTGGTGTTAAGCAGGTAAGGGAAGTGAATACAGTTTTATGTTAATTGGAGCTCGTTGATGAAGAGGAGGTTTTTGAATTTATATCTGCTATTCCACTAATAGTAGATATAAAAGATATAATACTTTCTAAATCGGTGCTTTTAGGTAATCTGGGTAATCTTATTTGGGAACAGCGGCATGTTCTACGGCCAGCGTGCAAAAAGCTTTTGTCTGACAAAACTGAACATGAGACTGCTCTGGAAAACGCATTGCGCATACTAATCTTTTTAGGTGACACCGATTTTATAAAGCTGGCGGAAAGCTTTATTGGAAAAAAAAGGCGATTAGGCAGTATTGCGTTATTTATGCTTAATCTGATTCCGAAATTACTTGATTTTACGTGTCTATTTAACGGGGGACGCCGCATAAATATGAACCTCTTATACTTGATGATATGGATATTGTAAATGTTGTTGAAATATCAATGGATGAAAATAAATGGGAAAGTTAGTATAGATCCTGAATAGAAAATTAGTGATAATACTTAATGCATTGGCGCAAGTATTTAAAAGTGTCACAACAGGATAGTGTGAATCAAAAGTTAGAAGGTATAAAATATGGAGAAAATGTCATTGATTTTTACTAGAATTCTTTATACGTTATTTATAATTGGAACTATAATTTCACTCTTTATTGTTTATAAAGATATAGACAATAGTATTGCTTTCAAATTCTTGATAGGGTATCTATTTTTTACTTTCTTTTTGATTTTGTATGTCCCTTTTATTACTATTTTAAATTCAAGAAAATTAAAGCGGGTTGAGATAAGGAAAAGGCTGTTCAAGTTTATTGCTTTGTTTATTTTATTTGGATCTTTAAATTATATCTTTGATTACGTTTTTAGACCTTCAAACATAGATGTATTTAGAGAATTCTCTATTGCTTTGGGTTTAGCTTTTGGTATCTCCTTTATCGATGTTACATTTTTAAAAAAGAAAGAGAAATAAAATAGTTTAAGGCAAATCCATAAACTTAAGGAGTAGTTTAGTGGAAGAAAAGCTGTAGACAAGGAAAGAACTCTTTGGAGGGGCTGATAGATGAATTTATATATTTTAAATACTTTTACTGAACAAGTTTTTAGTGGAAATCCGGCTGCTGTCTGTGTTTTACAGTAAGAAAAGGTCGGTTATCATAATTCTTTTAGTGTTCGTACCACTTCTCTAAGTATTGCCGGGTTGAAGCCAGGGTGGATCTCTATAACCGCATGCCCTTGACGCTTACATTAGTGCTGCTACCATGATTTCATTCTCAAAAATTTCAGTCCATCTTGAAAACTCAAGATTAGTAGTAACGAGTAACACTTGCGCGTTCAGAATGCTCAGAAATAACCTGAAATAGTAGTTCTGATTGGTGTCTGTTAAAAGTCAGATAAGATAATTCGTCAAGAATTAGTAAATCAACATTTGACAGAGTTTTCTCATACTTTGACAACTTATTGAACTGAAGTGCTTCTGATAGGTCATTAACTAAGGCAGCAGCCGTATAAAATCGGACGTTAAAGCCAGCTTGGCATGCTTTGAGACCTAGGCCAATAGACAATGGGTTTTCCCAGCTCCGGGATTACCGATCATGACTATGTTTTGCCTGTTTCTAATAAAGTCACAGTTTGACAGTTCCCAAATGCAGCCACTTGAAACTTTCTCTAGACAGTTAAAATCAAACTCATCTAATGTTTTAACAAAAGGAAATTTAGCAGCATTAAGCTTACGTTTTTGTTGGTTTTCTTGCCTTTGAGAAACCTCTATTTTCATAAGATTTCGCAGGAAATGTTCATAGCTTTCCCCAGGTTCAAGCTGCCGGATGACATTTTCATAGTTTATAAATGATGAAGTACGTATGTTTTTAGCGTAAAGTCTAATAGTTTCCTTAATCGGATTAATTTCATTCATATGGACATATCCCCTTCCCCTAGCAAAGCATCATATTTAGTGAGCCCAGCATTTCGTACCTTTATTTTATTTGAAACGGGTAACGGGTGTGCTTTAGAAATAGGTGCTAGAAAAGATAGAATTAAATCTACAGTAATGTAAGCGTAAAATAGTCCCCACACTGTGTATAGGTGGGGACTATTTTACGCTTACGAAACTAGCAATGATATGGAAACAAATATTCCTGGTGCTTTTGCAGCTGGAGACGTTCGATCAAAAAATGTACGTTAAGTAATAACTGCGGCATCTGATGGTGTTATAGCAGCGTTAAGTGCGGAAAAGTATCTTCTTTCTAAACGATAAGTAATATCGATTATTATTTTACAATTAATTACCTCTATTAAATTAGAACGTTTTAAATCCTACTCCCATATACTATATGGACTTAAGTTTGGAGGTGGGATTTTGAGTACATTAATGATGGCTTTCTTCGCTTTTTCCGTAATAAAAGGAATTGCTCTTTTAGTTTCGTACATTAGCAATAACGCTTTCCCACAGCCTTTATCAGAAGAAGAAGAAGCATTACAGCTTACAAAAATGAAAAAAGGGGATTTTGAAGCTAAAAATGTTCTAATCGAACATAATTTACGATTAGTAGCGCATATTACTAAAAAATTTGAAGGATCAAGTGAGGATAGTGATGATCTTATTTCTATAGGAACTATAGGTTTAATTAAAGCAATAAACACTTTTGATCCTGGAAAAGGAACTCGGTTAGCTACTTATGCTGCACGGTGTATTGAGAATGAAATTTTAATGCATTTACGATCTATAAAAAAAGTCAGAGGAGAAGTTTCCTTATATGACCCTATTGGAGTAGATAAAGAAGGCAATGAAATTACTTTAATTGATGTTTTAGGAACAGATCATGATGTTGTATCTGAGTCTGTTGAAAATGCTTTTGAACAACAAAGAGTTTTAGAAAAAATCAAAATTCTTAATAAAAGAGAAAGAAACGTTTTAGAGCTACGCTATGGTTTATTTAATTCATTTAGAAAAACACAAAGAGAAATTGCGAAGCATTTAGGAATTTCTCGTTCCTATGTTTCTAGAATTGAGAAAAAAGCAATTGAAAAACTTACTAAAGAATTTACAGCTGATAAAAAGCAATAGTAAGGCTTTTGGTCTGGCTTTTTTGTATTAATTACTTTTTACAACCTTAGAATTAACTATTTTTTGGACGTGATTTATCGGTTATAATAAAATTAGAATTGTATAATTTATTTATCATTTTGCTAAGAAGAGAGGATATAATGGTTAAACATTTTTTAAAACCTCGATTGCATGTTAAAACGTTACTCCAAATACCCTTGCAAGAAATAGTTAGTAAAGGTATTAACGGGTTAATTATTGATTTGGATAATACAATAACTGAATGGAACAGTCCAAAGCTTAGGAAGGAATTTATTGAATGGTTTAAATTATTGTCAGCCTACAATATTAAGGCATGTATTGCATCTAATAACAATAAAGAAAGGGTTGAACAGATAGGCATTAGTTTAGGGATTCCCGCTATTTATAAAGCATGTAAACCACGGAAACGCGCTTTCCGTAAGGCCATAAGAATAATGGGGACAGATATAAAATCAACTGCTGTAATAGGTGATCAACTATTTACCGATATTTTAGGTGGGAATAGATTGGGATTATACACAATTTTAGTTACCCCTTTGAATTCAAAGGAATTCCTAGTTACACGTATGGTGAGGAAGGTGGAACACTTATTTTTAAAAGCACTACTTGAGAAGCGAAGTCAATATGAAAATTAAGGGTGATACTGTAGTAATGGGTATAATAGGTTATCCATTAAAACATTCTTTATCACCAATAATGCATAATGTTGCCTTTAAAGCTTTAAACTTAAATTATGTTTATGTTCCTTTTCCTATAAAACCTGATAATTTAGTTCAAACTATAAAATTTTTACCGAAATTAGGAATTAAAGGTGTAAATATAACTATTCCCTATAAAGAAGAAATACTTAATTTTCTAGATGAAATATCTGAGGATGCGTTATTAATTGGAGCAGTAAATACAGTAGTTATCAAGGAAGAAAAAATGTATGGTTACAATACAGATGGAAATGGTTTTTATCAATCATTGATAGCGGCTGGCTTTAATCCCGATGGTAAAAAGGTATTAATTGCAGGTGCTGGAGGAGCTTGTCGTGCTGTTGCATTTACTTTATGCAAAAAAGGAATTTCTGACCTCAATTTAGCTGTTCGTTCATTTACTAAGGCAGAAGCCCTTGCCAATGACCTTAATTCACACTTTTCAACTGACATAAAAGTTACTTATATAGATAATCTAACTGAAGAAGAAGTTAGTGAGGCAGATTTAATAATAAATACAACTCCAGTTGGTATGTATCCCCAAGTAAATGATCTGGCACCTTTAAAAGTTAAATTTTTGCATTCTAATCAGTTTGTTTGCGATTTAATTTATAATCCATTTGAAACAAAGTTATTACAAGAGGCCAGAAAAAAAGGTTGCCGAACCCTGAATGGATTAGGAATGTTAGTATACCAAGGGGCAGAGGCATTTTCTTATTGGACTGGTCAAGAGGCACCTATAGATTTGATGTCGAAAGCTGTTTTGAAATCCCTGCTAAATAATTAGAAAAGTAATAGTATGAAAAATATTGACAGAAAAAAGTTCTCACTTTTAGGAGGATTTTTCTATTTCCTTGTTAAATTGCTAAATAATAGCAATTTACAGGGAGTTGATTACTATGTCGGAAAAACTTACAATTCAGCAAGTTAGCAATATTTTGCAAGTAGAAATTAGCACACTACGTTTTTGGGAAAAAGAATTTGAAGAATATTTAATGATTAAAAGTAGCAAAGGTATACGCAAACGCTACGGGCAGGAACAACTTGAAATATTTTCACAAATTAAGGAGCTTTTACAAACTGAACAATACACTATTAAAGGTGCAAAAAGAAGGCTTGAGCTAGAAAGAACATTGACAAATGCTTTAGGAGTTGAGCAAAACTTTAAAACAACAGTATTTCATATGTTGAATTCTATCATGTCAGAGTTACAAAAAACTCGAGAAGAAAGCCAAAAATTGACTAGGGAAATTCAATTATTAAGAATGGAAAAAGAAATAATAGAAGGTAAATTGTTGGAAGAACAGAATAAAGGTATATTTGAATTTTTAAAAGGGAAATGGCAGATTAAGAGGACAGGTGAAGTAAGTTAGCTGGGTTCTTTCGGTTTTATAATTTTAATTACAAAGCTAAACATTTTTAGAAAAGATATAATATTATTAATATATATTAAAGGAGAGTTGACATGCTGCGTTTTTTAACAGCTGGTGAGTCGCATGGAAAATGTTTGACGGCTATAATCGAGGGGTTTCCTGCGGGATTAAATTTAACTGCAGATTATATTAACAAAGAATTGGCTAGGAGGCAGCATGGCTATGGTCGGGGAGCAAGAATGGAAATTGAACATGACCAGGTTAGTATTCTTTCTGGCATTCGCGGAGGGAAAACTCTTGGCAGTCCAATAACTCTAAATATAAGTAATAAAGATTGGGAAAATTGGCAGAATATTATGAGTCCCGAGGAAGAAGCTGATTTAAATTTAGGAACAATCACTAAGCCCCGACCAGGCCATGCAGACCTAAGCGGAGCAATAAAATATGAACATAAGGATCTCCGTAATGTATTAGAACGAAGCAGCGCACGAGAAACAGCTACTAGAGTTGCAGTTGGAGCTGTTGCAAAGAAACTTTTACAGGAAATTAATATAGAGATTATTTCCCATGTGATTAGTATTGGTGATGTAAAAAGTTTAGGGCCTATTAGTATTCAAGATATAAAACAAAAAGCTTCGAATTCACCAGTTTTTTGTGCAGATATTGAAACCGAAAAAGCCATGTTGCAAGCAATTGACCGAGCCAAAGACAATAAGGACACTTTGGGAGGGATTTTTGAAGTCATTGTTTTAAACATGCCTATGGGAATTGGTAGCTTTGTACATTGGGATAGAAAGTTAGATGCTATGTTGGCACAAGGCTTAATGAGCATTCAAGCTATTAAAGGAGTAGAATTTGGCATTGGCTTTCGCAGTGCAGCATTACCTGGATCTAGGGTGCAGGATGAAATAGCCTATAACCAAGAGCAGGGGTTTTTTCATTTAACCAATAATGCTGGGGGCTTAGAAGGCGGAATGACTAACGGTGAGCCATTGATTATTAGGGCAGCAATGAAACCGATACCTACATTAATGCAACCCTTGGCAAGCGTAGATTTGCATACTAAAGAACCTTTTAACGCTGCGGTTGAACGTTCTGATGTTTGTGCTGTTCCTGCTGCTTCTGTTATAGGAGAAGCAGTCGTTGCTTTTACCTTAGCGCAAGCTATTCTGGAAAAGTTTGGAGGAGACACTTTGGAAGAAATAAAGGATAGAGTAAATAAATATCGTGAATATCTGAGGCAGGTTTAATTATGGGACAGCAACTAAATATTATATTGATAGGATTTATGGGAACTGGGAAAAGCAGTGTTGGACGGAAATTAGCTAGAAAACTGAATAAAGAATTTATAGATACTGATCAAGAAATAGAACAGTTAATTGGTTTGAATATTACACAAATATTTAAAAAATATGGAGAGGTAAGATTTAGGTCTGAAGAAAAACTAATGATTGAAAAAATTGCCTCTAAAAGAAATTGTGTAATTAGTACGGGGGGAGGTACTGTCTTAGATCCTGATAACGTTGCAATACTCAAAAATAATGGGATATTAATCTGCTTAACGGCTTCGCCTGCAACTGTTCTTTCGCGAGTAGGTAAAAATAATAATCGGCCAATGCTTAAAAATAAGTCGTCATTAGAGTTAATTTCAAGCCTTATTGATGAACGCAAACCATATTATAAGTGTGCTGATTTTTCCGTTGATACATCAGACTTAGATATAGATGAAATAGTGGAAAAAATTTTTTTGTTTTTAGATGAAAGAGGTTTATTGAATGCAGAAGTTAATGGTTGATTTAAAAGAAAAAAGCTATCCGATATATATCGGAAAAAATCTATTGGGGAAAATAGGTGAAATATTATTAGATTACTCTTTAAGCAAAAATTGCTTAGTTATTTCAAATAATACAGTTTTTAGCTTATATGGTGAAAAGCTTATAACGTCCCTTCAAAATTACGGGTTTAATCCTAGAATTGCTTTAGTAGAAGATGGTGAAGGGGCAAAAGCTTTAAGTTGGGCCAATACTTTGTATAATCAGGCCATAGATGCCTCTTTGGATAGGTTATCACCAATTATTGCTTTAGGTGGTGGAGTCGTTGGTGATCTGGCTGGTTTTATTGCAGCTACCTATTTACGCGGAATTCCTTTTATACAAGTCCCTACTACATTGTTAGCACAAGTTGATAGTAGTGTAGGGGGGAAAGTTGCAATTAACCATCCTCGAGGCAAAAACCTGATTGGATCATTTTATCAGCCGAAGTTGGTGGTTACTGATTTAACCACTCTTGTAACACTTCCCGAACGAGAAGTTAAAGCTGGTATGGCTGAAATTATAAAATACGGTGTTATATGGGATGGCGAATTTTATCAATATATCAAAAATAACTGGAACGGAGTTTTTAGATTTGACTTTGAAATATTAAAAAACATTGTTACTCATTCATGTAAAATAAAGGCTGAAATTATAGGAAAAGACGAATTGGAAAACGAAGTAAGAATCATTCTTAATTTTGGCCATACCATTGGACATGCTTTAGAAACATTAACTGGCTATACCAAATATAGGCATGGGGAAGCAGTAGCTGTTGGCATGGTTATTGCTGCTAATATTGCTCTTCAAAAAGGTTTGGTTACTGAAATAGTTAAGAATGATATTGCGGAATTTATAAATTCCATAGGCTTACCTACTGAAATTCCTTCTGAACTTAAACCAGAAAAAATAGTAGAATGTGTTCACCACGATAAAAAGATGAAGAATGGGTTAATTCAACTAATTCTGCCTCAAAAGTTAGGTAAGGCAATTTCAATGAATTTAAAACCGGAGGAAATCTTGCTTTATCTTAGTTAAGAGAGTTAGGTGATTTTATGGTTTTACAAAAAAACTTAGGTGAATTTTTAATCGAAAAGGGGTTAATTTCCTGGGAACAGTTGCAAAAAGCCTTAAGTATTCAAAAACCAAAACAAAATTTAGGACAACTTCTAATTAAATTGGGTTTTATTTCTGAGGATGAGTTTTTAAGCGTTCTAAAAAATGAATTTGATGAACAAAAAGAACCTATTAAACCTATTAATGAAAAGCTAAATAATAATTATCTTATTGATGGCAGAGCTCCTATTATAAAATTAGTAGATGAATTAATAGAGGAAGCTATTGGAAGACAAGCTAGTGATATTCATATTGAGCCCCAAGAAGACCGTTCCCTTAGGGTTAGATTTAGGATAGATGGACAATTACAGGAATATACAACTTTATCAAAAGATGTTGCTCCTAATTTCATTGCTAGAATTAAGATTATGGCCGATATAGATATTACTGAAAAAAGGATTCCTCAGGATGGTAGAACTAGGGTTATATTCAAAAACCAAGAAATTGATCTTCGTATCTCTTCCGTACCATTAATCTTTGGCGAGAAAATTGTAATACGTATTTTAGATAAAGAAAAGAGATTTATTAACCTTGAAAAATTAGGGCTAGAATCAGAACAATTTGAAGAATACAAGAAAATGTTAAGAACCACCCAAGGTATGATCTTAATTACAGGTCCAACTAGTAGTGGCAAAACTACTACTCTTTATGCTAGTTTAAAAACAATTAATAGTTTAGAAAAAAATATTGTAACTATTGAGGATCCTGTAGAATACGTATTAGAGGGTATAAACCAAATGGGAGTAAATCAGAAGACAGGATTAACATTTGCTCTGGGGCTTCGTTCCATCTTACGTCAAGATCCCGATGTTATTATGGTAGGAGAAATAAGGGATAATGAAACAGCTGATATAGCAATACGAGCTGCTACTACGGGTCAGTTAGTATTAAGCACATTACATACGAATGATGCAGCAGGAGCTTTACCCCGTTTAATCAATATGGGTGTAGAGCCTTTTTTAGTTGCTTCAGCTGTAATTGCAGTTGTTTCGCAAAGGTTGGTTCGTAAAATTTGCCCTTATTGCAAGGAAGGTTATGAGGTAGCTAAAAACTCTTTGGAGAGGTTACTTTTAGGTAATGTTCAAGATGATTTAAGATTACATCGAGGAAAAGGGTGTGCAGAATGTGCTGGGACGGGCTATAAAGGAAGAACGGCAATTTTTGAGTTGTTACCTATAGACGAGGATATACAATATTTTGTGATGCAAAAAATGCCTTCAAAGGAAATTAAAAAACAAGCAATTAAAAAAGGAATGTTAACATTAAGAGAAAATGGCATTAGGAAAGTTTTAAATGGAAGTACAACTTTAGACGAAGTTATGAGAGTAATTGGTTGATGGAGGCTTGGTTATGCTTTTGAAAGATATATTACAATCTGCTCTTAATAAAAAGGCCTCAGATATTCATTTGACTGTTGGGCAAAGGCCAGTTTTTAGAGTAAATGGAAGCTTAGAACCTCAACTTGACTTTGAAAATATTTCTCCAGAAAAGAATGAGCTTTTTACTAAAGAAATGTTGGACAGTTCAAAGCTCAGCTTATTACAACAAAATGGTGAACTTGATTTTGCTTATTCAATTGCTGGACTTGGACGATTTAGGGTTAATGCATTTTATCAAAGGGGATCCATTAGTTTAGTACTAAGAATTATTAATTCTTCAATTTTGTCTTTTGAAGAATTAAATTTACCAACTATTTTAAATGAATTTACTAAGAAAAATAGTGGAATTGTTTTAGTTACTGGGCCAACGGGAAGCGGTAAATCAACAACTTTAGCTGCTTTAATTGACAAAATTAATAATGAACATAATTGCCATATTATTACTTTGGAAGACCCTATTGAATATACGCATAAACATAAAAAAAGCATTGTTAATCAAAGGGAAATTGGTTCAGATTCAAGATGTTTTGCAGCTGCTTTAAGGGCTGCTTTGCGCCAAGATCCCGATGTTATTATGGTAGGAGAAATGCGAGATTTAGAAACCATTAGTACTGCTTTAACTGCTGCCGAGACTGGCCATTTAGTTTTTGCCACATTGCATACAAGTTCAGCATCCCAGACAATAGATCGCATTATTGATGTATTTCCCAATCACCAACAGCAACAGGTTCGCATTCAATTAGCAGATAGCTTGCAAGGAATTGTATCTCAGCAACTTATTCCACTGAAAAATTTGAAAGGACGAGTTGCTGCATTTGAAGTTTTAGTTGCTTCTACTGCCATTCGTAATTTAATTAGAGAAGGAAAGACGTATCAGATTATCTCCAGCATTCAAACTGGAGCAAAGTATGGAATGGTTTCAATGGATATGGCGTTAAATAATTTGCTTCAAAAGGGTTTAATTAGCCAAGAGGAATTTTTAGCTAGAAATACTGATAAAAATAGTTACTTTAATAAGTAATTTTGTTACATTTTGTTTTTTAATGAAGGAATTTACAACTGCATATAGAATATAATCAATAATTTAACTTTAATATAAAAAAATGGAGAGCTTGGTTGATGCCTAAATTTTTTTATAAGGCAAGAGATGAAATTGGGAAATTATATGAGGGTCGTATAGAAGCTGAAAATATTAATGATGTAGTTAGACAATTACGCAACCAAAATCTTTATATAATAAAAATAGTTAATACTGAAGATATATTTAAATTGCAGAATATTTTTAATTTTAGGATACCTCCTTCCGAACTAGCGATTTTTTGCCGCCAATTTTCTTCTATGTATGATTCTGGTTTACCATTATATACTGTTATAACAATCCTTCAGAATCAAGTGTCAAATAAAAAATTGCATCATGTTCTTAAAAGTGTAGGACAGAGCTTACAAGAAGGTACTTCACTTGCTGCAGCTTTTGAAAAACATATAGATATTTTGCCAAATATGATGATATCCATGCTTAGGGCAGGGGAAGTTAGTGGAACCTTGAATAAAATACTACGTCGCATGGCTGTTTATTTTGAAAAAGATTATAACATAAGAGAAAAAATAAAAACTGCTATGATTTATCCTGTCATTTTAATTTTTGTTTTTTTTATCTCTGCTTATATTGTCTCAAGTTACGTATTGCCAGCTTTTCAAGAAATGGCTATGAGCTTAGGTATTGAATTACCATTTACAACTAAATTAATTTTTGGAGTAAATAATTTAATCGTTAATTTCTGGTACTTTTTTGTTTTTGGTCTGGTTATTTTGTTAATACTTATGCAAAAAACTTATAAAACGGAAAGGGGAGCAGCTTTATGGAACGAAATTCAACTGAAAATACCAATTTTCGGCGATCTATTGCAGAAAATAATAATTGCTCGTTTTGCTCGAATTTTAAGTGTGCTTTTAGATGCCGGTACGCCAATTTTGCTTGCGCTTGAGATGAGCAAAAAAACTGTAAACAATAGAATTATCTTAAAAACCCTAGATGAAATACAAAGCAGTATTCGTCAAGGAAAAAGTATCTCCAGTTCTTTGTTACACAACAAAGCCTTTCCACCCTTAGTTATTCAGATGATTGAAATTGGAGAAGAAATTGGACAACTTGATCGGATGCTGGAAAAGCTTAGTACTTTTTATGAGGAAGAAATTAACCATTTAATCGGCAGACTAAACTTATTAATTGAGCCTTTTACTACAATTATAATGGGCGTTCTTGCAGGTGCTTTTGTCGGCGCGGTTTTACTACCTATCTACAATGCAATTAACTCTCTTTAAAATATTGCTGTTAATTTTTTGGGGGGCTAAGAATATGTTGAAAATTAGAAAAAGTTTTTTACTTAATAGCAATGGATTTACTTTGTTAGAGCTGCTGGTGGTAATTGTAATCATAGGATTGTTAGCTTCAATTGCCATTCCGTCTTTTTCAGACGCGGCTTATAAATCAAAAAATAAAAAGGTAGAGGCAGACATAAGGGTTTTGCAAAGTGCTGCCGAACTATATTATGCGGAAAATAACAAATACCCTGAAGAATTACATGAATTAGTAGACTCCGATATATTAAAAGAGATACCAAAAGATCCCTGGGGAGGGGATTATAAAATTGATAATGGAGAAGTGTCTAGTAGTAAAACTTCTGATGAGTAATGAAAAACAAAATGCATTTGAAAAAAATAATAACCAAGGGTTTTCTTTGCTGGAATTGGTTGTTATTCTAACTATTATTTCATTTTTAACATTTATATATATACCTTCTTTAGGAAAAACAATTGAGAAGCAAAACCTAATAAATGCAGCCAGAATAATGACCGTTAACCTGCGAGAAGCCAGACAACTTGCAATTTCCGAGGAAAGGAATATTACTGTTCTTTTTCGGCGACAGCGTGTTCCCCAAGAACCTAACTCTTATGTAATTCGGTATGGTCCTACTGAAACTTATAAAAAAATATTCATAAAGTCAGGAATTTCACTTGTTAAGACTACTTTTACCTTGGAAACGCTTACGTTTAATACAATTGGAAATTGTAATGCAGGTACTGTTATTTTGGAAACACCGAACGGTGGAAAAATGTATGTAATTGTTGATAGCGTAGGGAGAGTAAGAACGAGTGATGTACCGCCTTTATAATACTTCAGGTTATTTATTAATTGAATTAGTTATAACTACTGTAATTATATCATCTACCCTTGTCGGTGGGATGCTTTTTTATGAATTAGGTGCTAAGATTGAAAATCAATCTGATCTAGAGTTAAAGGCTTTATATCTTGGACAAGCAAAAATTGAAAATTTAATTGGCACATTTAATTCGCAGGATACTTTTCTACCTACTGGATCGAATACTGAAATTATTGGTAGGTATGAAATAAATACAAAAATATTTGAAACCGATTCTAACGTACAAATGATTCAGGTTACAGTAAAATATATTATTTATAACAAAACTAAAGAGGTAAATTTAACTACAGAGGTGTTTAAATATTAATTTAAAGAAAGTGGAAGAAGGATTCACTCTAATTGAATTAGTTGTTACATTAACAATACTTAGTTTAATAATGTTACCGGTATTAAATTTGCAGGCTTTAAGTATCAAGGCTTATAAAAGATTTGATGCGGGTATAGAGCTTATGCAGCATCTTAGTATTGCCATGGAGTCTGTGGGCAGCGATATTAGAAAAGCAAGTTCTATTAGTTTTAGTTCGGAGTTAAGCAAGCTAGTTTTGAATACTAAGGATGGTGTTATAACTTATAGATTGGAAAATGAAAATATTTTCGGTCCATCGGGAGTTAGAGGAAAACAGCTATGGAAAAATTATGCTAATGACCCAATAGCAAGCTATTTAAACAGCTTTAATGTTAAAGTGGAAAATAATTTTGCCAAAGTTAAATTGACTGCAATTAAGCCGAATGGTGAAAATGTAGTTTTAGAGAATATGTTTTTTCTCAGAAATAAATAGGAGGTGTTATTTATTAAATTAAGTAAAAATTCAGAGGGGTTTGTTCTGATATTTGTTTTGCTTATTTTTCTCTTAATATTGACTTTTGGCAGTGCTATTGCTTCTGTTACGGTGAGTGAATTTAGAATATTAAAAAACCTAAGCAATTCAACAAAAGCATTTTATCTTGCTGAAGCTGGTTTGGCGGAAGCAAAAAAAATTATTATTAACAGTAACTATTCTGCTATCAATAATCTTAGTATTAATAAGGAAATTGGTGAAGGGGACGTAAATATAAAAATAACTCGTAAAGCAGATCTGTATACAATTATTTCTGTTGGAAAGATCGGTAGGGCTCGTAGAACTGTTGAGGAAATCATAAGAATTGTAATTAATCCTCAACTCCCTAAACAGGTAAAATTAATTAGAATTAACTGGTCTGAAGGGTAAAAAATGCTTAGTATACTTAAATATTTTAGTAGCGTTAAATCTGTTGTAGGCATGGAAATAAATTCATCGTATATTAAATTGGTAGAACTAAGAGGTTCTTTTAAGAATTGTGAGTTGATCGGATTACAGAAAATTGATTTGCCACTAGGTATTATTGATGATGGAAAAATAATAGATCAAAAAAACTTTATTAAATTATTAAAGGAAATTGTTGAGGAACAGAGTTGGCAGGGAAAGCAAATAGCTATAGCTATTAATAGTAGCAAAATAAAGGTAATTCCAATTTATTTGCCGCTAATGCCACAAACTGAGTTAAAAAATGCGGTAAGCTGGGAATTGCAAAAATTAATTGATTTTGAAGAAAAGGAAATTGTCTTTGATTACATTTGCTTTGGTAAAACCCAAGTTGAGGATAACGAAAAAATGCTAATCTTGGCAGCAATAGTACCAAAGCTAATTAGTATTCAATATTACAATACATTTCAGAGTGTAGGGTTAAAACTTACTACTTTAGATATTATTCCCTGTGCTCTTTGCAGAACTTTCCCTTGGCCCCCTAACGACTTTAATATATATGCGATTATAGATATTGGAAATGAAAGAGCAGTTTTTTGCCTTGTGTCCGAAAACAAGCTATTATTGACGAAAACTATTAATTTTACTGATATAAAAATAATCCCGAGTAATTTACAATTGCTTATAAATGAATTAAAAGGCTCACTAAAATTTTTAGGAAAAACGGTTAAAAAAATTATCTTAACAGGGGAAAGATCTAATCTTCCTGGCTTAATAGAATTTTTAAATATAGAGTTAGATATAGATGTAGAATTAGGTAACCCTTTAGTTGGCATTTTAGCTGCTAACGATTTTCTAGATCCTAGTTTTAGTGTTGCAGGGGGGTTGGCATTAAGGGGGTTAAATTAATAATGGAGATAAACTTACTGCCTGCGGAATTGAGAAGTAGCTCATTACCTAATTCATTTTACTTTATAGGTAAGATTACAGTTGGTATACTACTACTAATTACTTTGTTAACCTATTTAATTTTCAAGGGATTTAATTACGTTCTCCAGAGTAAGAACATGGAAATTTCCCAAAAATTAGACCAAAATCAAATTATATATAGGCAGATAAATATTATCAAGGGTGAAATAGCAGAACATGAAAAGGAAATAAAAGAATACGAATCAATTTTAGAACAAAAAAATTATTGGAATAAAATATTTTGCACAATAAATAACAAAAAACCTAGTACTGTATCTTTAACTAAACTCCAGGTACAAGGTAATAATAAATTACTAATTAGGGGCACTACTTCGAAATTAACTACTATTGGTGCTTTCATTTATCAACTTAGTAAAATAGAATTTTGTAATAAAGTAAATCTTAATATTGCTACAACGTCATTGGAGAAAAACACAAATATTGAATTTGAAATTATTGTTGACCTGAAAGAGGATGTGGTTTAATTATGCAACGAATAAGGTTAACAATAGATAAAAAAGAATTTAATCTTATTTTTGGGCTTTTTTTATTGTGGATAATTGTTATGAAACAATATTGGTTACCAGAATGGCACAAAATAGAAAGCAATATAATTTCCTACCATTCTAAAGTCGAACAAATAAAATTTGAAAAAGAATATATTAGCAAATATAAACAATATACTAATCAAAATAAAAGCATAAAATTAAAATTAAACACTTTGAGTCAAAAATTTACAACTGGGATACCTAATGAACTACTCCTTGTAAGACTAGAGAACAATTCAAAGGAGTTACTTTTTTTAGAAATAAAGCCGTCGCCTATTAAAAATAATTTAGCAACAAAGTGTATCCCAATCAAGTTAAAAGTTCAGGGAAGCTATTTGAAGATAATGAAGTACATCCAGGAACTCGAAAAGAATTCAAATTTAATTATAGTAAATCCTACTTTCGAAATTGAACCTCCTGATATAGCTACGGCAGAATTCACCGTTGAATTTTATATTAGTAATAAACAAAAGGGAAAGGAAAATGAATTTATAGACTTGCAGTTGGAAAAAAATCTGCTTAAATCTCAAGAGCTTCCCCAAGTTAAAGCTGAAAAAAATCAAGAAAAAACAGTGAAAACCTTAGATGGTATTGAGCAAAAGAAAACAAAGACTGTTGGTAGTGATCAGAAGAAAAATGAAAACTTTTATGATGATAACTATAAATTTCCTATTCGATAAAGGTGAGAAATATGTTTAAAACTCATTTTAAGGCAATTTTGATAATCTTTTTAACCATTATTTTTTTAATTGGGAGTATACCTATAGCCTTTTCTGCCTCCTCACAGGAAAGTAATTATAAATTAAAAAAAATTAATATATATTTTAACGGCAAGAAATTTAATCAACAGATAGATGCTATCGTACAAGTTAAACAAGGAACCATGTTCATACCTATAAGAAAATTAAGTGAGATTTTAGGTGTAAGCGCAGATTGGCAGGGAAAAAATTCTAGTTTGTATTTAACTGAAATAAAAACATCTAACCTTGATTCAAAAAAAGTTTCGACTCCACTAGAGCAAATTACCGTGTTGCGTAACGTCGGGCCTTTTTACCAACAAAAGACTAGAAAAATTAAAATTTCTGGTAGAGAATTTGCCAGGGGAATTGAAGCTGATTTAGCGAAGGGCTCAAAAGAAGTTGTCCTCGAACTCAAAGGTAAATACAACTTACTGAATGGATATGTTGGAATAGATGATGAAACTAGAAATAGCAAAGGCGGTTTTACGATTACTTTTTATGGAGACGAATCTGAAATATACAAAAGTCAAACGATAAAACCATCTTTTTATCCTTTTTATATTAATATTAATGTGGCAAAAGTACAACGTTTACGAATTAAAATTGATTGGCATGACTGCGAAGTGGGAGATTACGATAAAATTATTGTTGCATTAGCTAACTTTTCATTTCATCAGTAATTATAGCCCTTGAAATTTTATTAAGGGCTTTTTGTATTTTTCTTTGAAGGAATATTCTAATTGTGCTTGAATAATACTACAAGGAAATATAGGTTTAAGAGGTGAAGTAATGTTAAGTCGGAACCAATTAAGTGAAGTTTTACAGACGGCATTACAAGAAGGTGGAGATTTTGCCGAAATATATATAGAACGAAAAATGACTTCTGGTATTACTTGTGAAGCTAATAAAATAGAACGCGTAGTTTCCGGTGGAGAAAATGGGGCGGGAGTTCGAGTTATTAACGGGGATAATACTATGTATGCTTTTACGAATGATATTACATTAAATGGGCTAAATAAAATTGCAGAGGCTGTGTCCAAAGCAGTTAAAAACCAAAAAAAATCTTTATCCATAAACCTAATAGAAGTTAAACCAGAATTGAAATTTCCCATTTTAAAAAGGCCAGAACAAGTTAAAATAGACGATAAAGTTGAAATTGTGCAAAGATGTGACCAATACGCTAGAGAGGTAGATAGTCGAATTAAACAAGTCACTGTTAGCTATGGTGATGTAGTGCAAAATATCACAATTGCCAATTCTTTAGGAAATTTTGTAGAGGATGAAAGAATTAGAACCAGGTTAGTAGTTAATGCCATAGCTGTAGATAAAGGAAATATCCAAACGGGTTATGAGTCTATGGGTGGCTTTTCTGGATTTGAATATTTTGATAAACACGACCCTGCTAAGTTAGCAAAAGAAGCAGCTCAAAGAGCCATATCTATGCTCTCTGCTAAACCTGCACCAGCTGGGAAAATGCCTGTTGTAATGGCAGGTGAGGCAGGAGGAACTATGGTCCACGAGGCCTGTGGGCATGGCTTAGAAGCAGACTTAGTGCAAAAAAAGCTTTCGGTTTATGCTGGTAAAAAAGGACAAGAAGTTGCCTCTAAATTAGTTACTGTAGTTGACGATGCTACTTTGCAAGGCAAATATGGATCTTTTAGATTTGACGATGAAGGTATGAAAGCACAAAAAACAGTATTAATCAAAGACGGTATTTTAGAAGATTATATGTACGATCGATTAACGGCTAAAAAGGATGGAAAAGAATCAACTGGTAATGGTCGTCGAGAATCCTACCAAAACCGACCCATAACCAGAATGACTAATACCTATATTGCTTCAGGGAAAATGATACCGGACGAAATTATTAAATCAACTTCTAAAGGTTTGCTAGTTAAGAAAATGGGTGGGGGTCAGGTGAATACAACTACTGGTGACTTTGTGTTTGATGTTACAGAAGGCTATTTAATCAAAGACGGACAAGTTGCTGAGGCTGTTAAAGGAGCTACTTTAACAGGTAACGGCCCCAATAGCTTAAAAATGGTTGATATGATAGGAAATGACCTAGGCTTTGGTATTGGAGTATGTGGAAAAGATGGGCAAGGAGTTCCGGTTACTGATGCGCAGCCAACTCTTAGGATTCCAGAATTAATAGTAGGCGGATTACTAGATTAAGGAGGAACTTAAGATGAATATTTTAGAAAGAAAAGCACAGCAAGCAGTAGAAATTGCCCAAAGTTTAGGAGCGAATATGTCTGAAGCCTATCTAGAAACAGCTAAAGAATTAAATGTAGAAGTAAGTTATCAGCAAGTTGAAGCAATGAAATTTGCGGATTCCCAAGGACTAGGTATGCGTGTTATTATAAACGATAAGGTTGGCTTTGCCTATAACTCTGATTTAAGTGAAGAGGCAATGGTGGCCACAGTTAAACAAGCCATAGCCAATGCTGAAAAAAATCACATTGATGAATTTAATGTACTACCTAAGCCTAGCAGCAGCTATCCCAAATTAAGTTTGCTAGATAGTTCGATACATGAAACATCTATAGAAGAGAAAATTTATTTAGCTAAGAGCATAGAAAAAGAAGCAATGGCCTTCGATCCTAGAGTTAAGATAATAGAAAATTGTACTTACCAGGATGCAGTATATTCAATTGCTTTAGCTAACTCAAATGGTATTACTAATAGTTACGAAGGTGCTTACTGCGGAGCATATGCTTATTTAGTGGCAGAAGAAAACGGGGATAGTCAAACTGGTTTTAGTTTAGATTATAGCTTGAGCTTTAAAAAGCTAGACCCAGCAAAAATTGGTCGCAAAGCAGCGTTTAGAGCAGTAAATATGCTTGGTGCCAAGGAAATAAGAACTCAAAAGTCCACAGTTGTATTAGATCCATATGTGGCTACTAATTTTTTAGGTATTATTGCACCATCCTTGTCTGCAGAAGCAGTTCAAAAAGATAAATCCATTTTTGCCGGGAAAAAAGGGAAAAAAGTATCTTCGGATGTTATTACAATTGTCGACGATGGTACTATGGAAGGGGCAATACTTTCTGCCCCATTTGATGGTGAAGGTATTGCAACAAGTGAAACTGTTCTAATAAAAGATGGGATCCTTCAAAATTACTTATATAATAGTTACGCAGCGTGTAAAGAAGGAGTTGAGTCCACAGGCAATGGAATAAGAAGTTCTTTTAAAAGTACACCTGAAATAGGCACAACTAACTTTTTTATTAAACCAGGACAAAAAACTAAAGAGCAATTAATTGAGGAAATTCCTAAGGGCTTATATGTAACAGAGGTAATGGGTATGCATACTGCTAACCTAATATCCGGTGATTTCTCCGTTGGAGCTGCAGGTATTTTAATAGAAAATGGAAAGCTGACAACTCCAGTAAGGGGTGTAGCAATCGCGGGTAATGTGTTTACCCTTTTAGAAAACATTGATTCCATAGCTAATGATCTTACTTTTTTTGTTGGAAGTGGATCACCAACTATCCGAATTGCTAATATGACAATTAGTGGAATCTAATTTTACTCTATCAAATTACTTAAAATTATGGTAAAATTTTGCCATGTTTAAAAGGAAGGGTCTTCTTGAAAATTTTAGTTGTTAACGGGCCAAATTTAAATTTGCTAGGAACAAGAGAGCCAAATGTTTATGGGAGCCAAGATTTAAAACAGATTGAACAGCAAATGCGCGAATATGCCCATCAGCACCAAGTAGAACTTAGATTCGAACAGTCTAATTATGAAGGGCTGATAATTGAAACATTGCACAAGGCTATGGGAGTCTATGACTTTATTATTTTAAACGCGGGAGCATATACTCATTACAGCATCGCTATCCGCGATGCAATAAGTGCTATTAAAGTTCCGGTGATTGAGGTGCATATGTCGAACATTTATGCTCGTGAAGAATTTAGACATAAATCAATTTTAGCTCCAGTAACTGTAGGGCAAATCTGTGGCTTTGGAACAGCAAGTTACATCTTAGCTATTAAAGCAGCTTTGTTGTTAGGTCAGGAAGGAAATAGTAATGTTGTTTGATAATCGTATTCAAAAATTAAAAGAAAGCCTCAATAAATTAAATTTAGAGGCTATTATTATTGCCAAGCCAGAAAATGTGATGTATTTAACTGGTTTTAAGGGTGGATCTGGTTTAGCCGTTATTACTTTAAATAATAACCATATTATTACTGATGCTAGGTATACAGAACAAGCTAAATTAGAAGCAGTAGGTTTTGAAATTATTGACCAAAAATCTAATTTAAGCAAGACACTAAAAACTATCTTAGAAAAGGAAGCCATTCAAGAGGTTGGGTTTGAAAGTGATTTTATTACGTATCACCAATTTATAGAGTGGAATGAAATTATTACACCCATTAAGTTAAAAGCAACAAATGGCATTGTGGAAAATTTGCGGCAGTTTAAAGATAAGAGGGAAATTGTAAGTCTGAAAAAAGCTGCCCAAATTGCAGATGCTGCTTTTGAATATATTCTAAAGCTATTAAAGCCAGGAGTATCTGAGCGAGATGTTGCTAATGAGCTTGAATATTATATGAAGCAGCATGGATCTGAAAAACCTGCTTTTGAAACGATTATTGTTTCTGGTTACCGCTCATCACTTCCTCATGGAGTGCCATCAACTAAAAAAATTGAAAATGGTGACTTTATTACCCTTGATTTTGGGGCAGTTTACGATGGATATCATTCTGATATGACTAGAACTGTAGTGGTAGGCAAAGCTAGTCAAGAACAGAAAAAATTATATAATACTGTTTTAGAGGCTCAGCTTAGATCGCTATATGCCGTTCGAGAAGGATTGAGTTGCCAAGAAGTAGATATGATTGCAAGAGACTATCTAAAAGAAGCAGGATATTGCAAAGAATTTGGACATAACCTAGGCCATGGCATTGGTCTAGCGATACACGAAGAGCCAAGGCTCTCCCCTAAATCAAATATTTTATTGGCTGCCGGAATGGCTGTTACAATAGAGCCTGGAGTATATATTGAGGGTTTTGGTGGAGTGCGCATAGAAGACTCAATAATAGTAACAAGTACTGGCTTCGAAGTCTTAACTAATTCAACAAAAAAATTAATTGAACTATAATCACAATAAGCAGGAGGTTTATTTATGATTTCATCTAACGACTTTCGTACAGGTTTAACAATTGAACTTGATGGGGATGTTTTTACTGTAGTAGAGTTTCAACATGTAAAACCAGGAAAGGGTTCAGCTTTTGTTAGAACTAAATTAAAAAATCGTCGGAGTGGTGCTGTTGTAGAACGTACCTTCCGAGCTGGTGAAAAGGTAGCAAAGGCTCATATTGAAAAGCGTGAAATGCAGTATTTATATCATGATGGTGATCAATACACTTTTATGGATACCGAGAATTATGAACAAATGACACTAACTGAAAGCCAGCTGGATGAAGCTGTTAAATATTTAATTGATAATATGAATATTGATATTTTATTTTACCAAGGACAGCCATTTGGTGTGGAATTACCTAATACAGTAATCTTAAAAGTAGCGGAAACAGAGCCCGGAGTTAAGGGCGATACTGCTACTGGAGCAACTAAACCTGCAACATTAGAAACAGGAGCAGTTGTACAAGTTCCATTATTTGTGAACGTTGGAGATTCTTTAATCATTGATACTCGTTCAGGGCAATATGTACAAAGAGCATAAACTTAGTAAAGTTTGTGTTTGGTGTTTATAACTCCCTTAATTAGGTAATACTATTGCTTGTAAATTAAATAAAAGGGGGAATTGTAATTGCAGGATATATCAAAGAAGGTTGCATATCTTCAAGGTCTGATGGATGGATTGGAAATCGATGCTTCTAGTAAAGAAGGTCGAATCATTGTTGAAATAATTAAAGTTCTTGAAGAAATGGCTGATGAATTAAAATCTATAAAAGCTGGGCATGAAGAGTTGGAAAATTATGTAGAAACTATTGATGATGGCTTATATGATTTAGAAGAAGAAATTTACGAAAACAATGATAGCTACGATGATGAGGATAAAAATGATTACATAGAAGTTGAATGCCCGGAATGTCATGATACTGTTTATTTTGATGCAGATATTTTAGATGACGAAGACTTGATAGAAGTCACATGTCCAAACTGCGAAACAGTAGTTTTTGTAAATGATCAAGAATTTGAGGCTGTGGTTGATAAAAATAATAGTAATCATGAAGATGATGAGATTTAGAATTTAATAGAAGATTCGATGTTTAATTAAATTTAAAAGAGTTGATGTTTATCGACTCTTTTTTTAATATATGGTTGTTCTTGCTTTTAAAAATTATATTTAAAGTTACTGCTTATTTTGGAATCGATTTAGGAGCTGAATAATTATTTTATTCAGCGTCCTCGAGAATGTAAAGAGTTTTGTGTATTTGGTTAAACTTACCATTAAGGGAGATGATCATTTATGCAAAACTCTTTTGCTAAAGAACTGGCAAAGGGCTGTAAAAGTGTAGAAGACATTCAAGAAAAACTAAAAGAATTATTTAAAACCACACTACAAGAAATTTTAGAAGCTGAAATGGATGAACACCTTGGCTATGAAAAGCATGAACCTTCTGGTGATAATAGTGGAAATAGCCGCAATGGATACAGCAAAAAAACCATTAAAACCAGGTTTGGCAAATCTGAGCTTGAAATATCTAGAGACCGTAATGCTGAATTTGAGCCGCAAGTCATTAAAAAATATGAAACAACTTCAAATCAATCAGAAGATCAAATTATCGCTATGTATACCAAGGGCATGTCTACTCCCGATATTGAAGGCCATATGCGCGATATTTATGGAATTGACGTACCACCAATTATGGTTAGTAAAATTACAGACAAAATTATGCCAATGATTGTAGAATGACAGTCACGACCCCTAGATCGTATTTACCCTATTGTCTTTCTTGATGCAATTCACTTTAAAGTTCGCCAGGATAATAGGATAGTAAATAAAGCGGCTTATAATGTTTTAGGTATTACTATGGAAGGACATAATATTACAAAAAAATGGACCATGCCTATAAGGGAATGGAAAGATTGTATCTCCCAATTTGCAATCTATTTCAGTGATAGAATAGAAACTCAGACAGTAATTTAATGGGGCTTCGCCCCAAAGTTTATCGCTTTTTTCCAAGGATAGCCATAAAAAAAATAGCCACGAAACCGATCCATGGCTATCCTCGTTACTTGCTAGACGATCAGGTTGCTCTCCAGCAGTTGCCTTATCCTCCTAGCAGGTAATGAATATATTACCCTAAAGCTGGAAAACAATACAAATTAGATTCAAAATATTTAAACGGAAAAATCAAATACACAAAATAATTGACACTCCCTTCATTCCATCTGTTAATTTGAACTCTGTTACATCAGTTAGCCATTTTTGGTTTGGTTTATCAGCGTGGAATTCCCTATTCAATATATTCTCAGTAGTAATCTGCGGCGTGTTTGGAATATAATTCTTTTTCTTTTTGCGGATAACAGATTTCATGTTAACAGACTTCATTAAATGATAAATACGTTTATGGTTATACTTCTTTCCCAGTATTCGGTTTATGTTTAGTTTCATCCTCCGGTACCCGTAAATACCTCGGACCTCCGTGTACAGTTGAATCATGACATCAAGAATCACTGCATTTTCCTTATCTGACTCACTCTCTGGACGGTTCAACCATTTATAATAGGCAGAACGAGCAATACCTGCTATTCTACATTTCAGTTATTGAGAATCTGGTTTCTTCGTTATACTTTTTAATGGCTGTATATTTATCTTCCCAGTTCGCCTCCTTTCCACTTCTTTTAATTTTTTTAAGAAGCCGTTCTCCATCTGTAACCGTTATTTTCAGCTTCAAGAAGTTTGACCTGTGCAGTAAGTTTTTGGGTTTCTGTCATTTCCTCCAGATCTTTTCGTTTTCCACGTTGGTCGGTAAGCGCCTCAGATCCGTCTTCTTTATACTTCTTTGTCCAGGTATAAACCTGTTGGTAGGAAACCCCGAACTTCTCCGCGGTTAGTTGATAATTATCATTATTTGCTATACAGAATGATATTATTTCAACTCTTTCTTCATAAGTTGTTTTTTTACCACTGGTCATGTGTTTATCTCCTTTTGAATTATGAGATTTCATTGTTTCATGACCATTGTAACTCTTTATCCATCTTTGAAGAACACTGTGAGATGAAATATGATACTTTTTACAGATTTCATACTGAGAAGCTCTACCTTCCAGATAATCAGTAACTGCTTGGATTTTTAGGTCACTGTGGTAACAGGTATTTTGGGGTAAACTTTGTAACCCAATTGGACCATAGGTTTGGTATTTACTTATCCATTGTAAAATAGTGTAACGACTAACGTGTAAAGCGGTAGAAATTTGCTCAATAGTATTAATGCCATTCAAATAATCCTCAACAGCATTCAATTTTTCTTCAAACGAGGCTTTACTTTTTCTTCCCACAAAAAAACTCCCTTATGGAACAGTTTTATTATTTTAACTGTCTACCATAAAGGGAGCATATCAATTCGCCGGTAGCCTTTTCTTGTGTTCCTATATTCCCAAGCCTTGTAATTTTCCATTCCAAGTTTCACAAGGTTATCATGTTTGGTTTTAATTTTCTTCCTTTGCTTCCAAAAACCGCATTTCTTCGTATCCTTCAAAATTTGGAAATCCCCTATTGTTCAGTCTTCCCACGGCGTATCAAGAGCAAATAAACTAATAAAATTTTAGTTGGCTTTTTTTGCATATAATTACCAAATTAATAATACTTATAGTAATGAAGGGAGGGACAACTTCGAATATGTCTATCATTTATAATGCAAATGATTCAAACAATGGAAATATTGCAAGTCGAGTTAAAGGAGAGATAATTTCTCTTTTACCTATAAATTTAAGAAATATATTTGATAAATTGGATACCAACGCTTTTAATGCTTTAGAAGAAATACGTTTCAGGGAGAATAAGCCTTTAATTTTAAAATCTGGTGATGATGAAATTTATTTAAATCAAGATGGTATAGTAAATTCAGCTATTAAAGCATATAAAGTTACGTTAGAAGATATTCAAAAAACCTTACATTTAATTAGCCAATGTTCCATTTACGCAATCGAAGAAGAATTGCGAAACGGATACTTAACTTTACCTGGTGGTCATCGTGTAGGTTTTGTAGGTGAAGTAGTGCTGGATAACGGAAAGGCTAAATCTTTGAAACATATCTCCAGTTTAAATATACGTTTAGCAAAAGAAGTTTTAGGATGTGCGGACAAAGTTATGCCGTATTTGTATGATGAAAAAAATAATAGAGCATATCATACATTGATTGTCTCCCCACCTCGTTGCGGAAAAACAACTTTATTAAGAGATATTATTAGGCAATTTAGCAATGGAGTAAGCAAAAAAAACATTGGCTTTAACGTTGGTTTAGTAGATGAGCGTTCAGAAATTGCTGCTTGCTACCTGGGTTCAGTACAAAATAATGTTGGGATAAGAACTGATGTTTTAGATGGATGTTCTAAAGCAGAAGGAATGCTGATGCTGGTAAGGTCCATGTCACCACAAATAATTGCTACTGATGAAATAGGACGTGTAGAAGATGTCCAAGCCCTGGAAGAAATTATTAATTCAGGAGTTACTGTAATAACTACAGTGCATGGTTATAACGTACATGATATTCAACAGCGTCCCAGCTTGCAAGCTTTAATCAATAGAAAAATATTTGATAGATATATAATACTAGGCAGAACTTTAGGGCCTGGGACAATAGAAGAAATTCTAGATGCTAAGACTAATTCCAATTTGATAACAAGGCCAATTCAAGGAGGGGGTGTGTGATGTTAAAAATCATTGGTGCGCTGTTAGTAATTATAGTATGCAGCCTATTTGGCTTTCGCATTGGAAAGTACTTTCAGCTAAGACCAATTCAGCTTAGAGAGTTAAGATCGTTGTTAAATCTATTAGAAACAGAAATAGTCTATGCTTCTACACCTTTGCCTATAGCTTTAGAAAAATTAGCTCATAGATGTTCAAAGCCTCTTGATACATTATTTTTAACTACAAGAGAAGGATTATTGTCTGGCTACGGGTTAACTGCGGCTGAAGCTTGGGAAAAGGGAGTAGCTAAAATTAAAAATGTAATAATGCTTGATCCAGAAGATTTGTCAATTCTAAACGATTTTGGTATGGGTTTAGGTAGTTCTGATAAACAGGAACAAATTAAACATTTAGAACTAACTAAAGAATATTTAAAACAGCAAGAGTACAAAGCAGAACAAAAAAAAGTACAAAACGAACGTTTATGTAAAACCATGGGATTCTTAACGGGAATGATAATTGTCTTAATAATGTACTAAAAGTGAGGTGGAACAATGATTAACTTAATGGATATTGGACTAATTTTTCAAATAGCAGCCATTGCAATTATTACAACAATTTTCTACACGTTTTTAAAACAGGCTGGTCGAGAAGAGTACGCTTACTTATCCCTTGTGGTAGCGATAGCTATCGTATTAATCCAAGTTGTACCCGTAATTACTAAATTGTTTAGAGCAGTTGAGCAGGTTTTTCAGTTGTATTAATAATAATTTATGCAGTAGCTCCTGAAAGGTGGATTATTAATGGATATTATACAAATTGTTGCCCTGGGATTAGTTGCAACGATTATTATAGTATTCTTAAAACAGAGCAATGCTTCTGCAAATGCTCTCTTAATTAGTGCAATAGTTGGAGTAATCATCTTCTTAACTATGATAGGAAAAATCGGTTATTGTATTAGAATTTTACAAGATTTGGCCAATAGAGCAAATGTTAATCAATATTACTTAGGAACGATTTTAAAAATAATTGGGATAGCTTATATTGCAGAATTTGCAGCTCAAGTATGCAGAGATGCTGGTGAAAGTTCAATTGGTGGCAGAATAGAATTTGCTGCAAAAATAATTGTCATGGTTTTAGCAATGCCAATAATCGCTGCTGTTTTAGAGTCAATTATTCGTCTTTTACCTTAAGGAGTGAATTTTAAGTTGAGGTTAAAACTATTACGAATCATTACAACTGGACTGCTGCTATACTTTGTTTTAATTAGTAACGCTTTTGCTAGTCAAGATATTTCCAGTTTGCCTAGCAAGGAAATGGAAAATTTAGATTTATCCCAAATTGAATCTTATATTAATCAAGTAGATAGGGATGTTGGTAAATATCTTCCTGATTTGGATCTATCCAGGATGTTTGAGGATTTAAAACAAGGAAAATTAAAAATTGATTTACAATCCTTTTTTCCTGGATTACTAAATTACTTTTGGTCAGAAATATTGGTTAACATTAATTTGCTAGGCATTTTAATTGTGTTAGCAGTATTATATGCTGTGCTAGAAAATATTCATTATGCGTTTGCAGAAAACAGTCTAAGTAAAATTACCTTTTGGGTATGTGGGCTGGCCTTACTTACCATAGCTTTGGGGAGCTTTACATTTACTATAGGAATCGCTAGGGAAACAGTTGATAAAATGGTAAGCTTCTTTAATTCATTGCTACCCCTATTAATTACATTAATTGTTTCAGTAGGTCATTTTTCATCTGCAGCCCTTTTAAACCCTGTAACTTTAGCTTCAACTGCATTTTTTAGCAACATTATAAACCAAATAGTTATTCCTTTAATCTACATTAGTTCTGTGCTCTTTATTTTAGACCATATAAATGATCGTTTTAAGGTAACTTATCTAGCAAAATTGTGTAAGGATGTATCTATGTGGATTATAGGTCTATCCTTAACTATTTATATTGGTATTTTAGGTATACAGGGTATAGCAGGCGGTGTAACTGATGGAATAGCATTAAAAACTGCTAAATTTGCTACTGGAAATTTTATACCTGTAGTCGGAGGCTTTTTATCCGATGCTTTAGAGACTGTAGTTGGTACATCGCTACTTATAAAAAGTGGTGTTTCAATGATAGGAATGCTTCTTATTATTTTAATTTGTATTTTCCCAATGTTAAAAATTTTATCAGTAGTCATAATTTATCGAGTAGCTGCGGCTTTGGTACAGCCCTTTGGAGCCAAGCCTATTGCTGAAGCCTTACAGACGATAGGTAATTGTTTGTTACTAGTTTTTGGTGCAGTTGCTTCCATTGCTCTTATGCTGTTTATGGCCCTGAGTATAATGGTCAAGGTAGGAAGACCCTTTTAATATATAGATCACAAAGGGTGATATTATGGAATTGATTAAAGAGATTGCGAGGAACATTATTCTTATAGTTTTTTTTGCAGGGGTTTTAGAAATATTTTTACCGGTAAGAACATCTGTTGGAAAATACTTGCAACTTGTTATGGGTTTGTTCGTAATAATTACTATTATATCTCCTATAGTTAAATATTTTGATCAAAATACATTTTTAGAAACATTAACTGATGCGGTACAACAAACAAAATCAAATGATATTATTTTTCAACAAGGAGTTGAGCTGAAAAAACAAAATGAATCACTAGCTGTGCAATCTGCAGTTGAAAAAATTCAAAAACAAGCAACTGCATTAGCACAACTTGTGCCAGGAGTAGATAAAGCTGAAGCAAAAGTAGATATATATCAAGATGGACAGACACTACAACTAAAATCAATTAAAGTATTTGCATCTGTAGAAGAATTAGAAACTTCTCAACAGTCCAGTGAAGTTGAAACAGTTTCTGTTGATCTTAAAACAAATGAAAAAAAAGATGCACATGTTTCCAGCCAAAAAACAAAACAACTGCTAGTTGAAACAATTGCTGGGTTTTATTCTTTGCGTCCGGAACAAGTTCAAATAGTTATTAAATAATAAAGGAGGAGTTAGAAATGGTGCCTTTCAAATTTAACATTAAAGAATTTAAATCCTTTCCCGTTCTTTTAGCTATGTTAGTAATTGGAATCGCACTTCTAATACCCTGGCACAATAATAAAAACGAGCAGGGTATAATATCAACCAACGCTAATAGTTCTATCGACAATGACGTAAATGATAATAATAAAAAATCGTCCAGTGATTTAGATAATTTAGAAAAAAATTTAGAATTACGCTTGCAAAAAAGTCTTAGCCAAATTGAGGGTGCTGGTAATGTTGACGTGACAGTTATTTTGTCCTCCGGGCCCAAATACGACTATGCTGTTAATGTCAATAAAAATGTTAAATCTGTGAGTGAAAAAGATCAAAGCGGAGGGACAAGAGTTACTACGGAAAATACGGAAGATGGTCAGCTTGTTGTCTTACAATCAAGTAATACAGGAAATGAAGTCCCTGTGATAGCACAAGAATTCAAACCAGATGTCAAAGGAGTTTTAGTAATAGCAGCAGGAGCCAATAATCCTTTAACAAAAGAAAAATTAGCTAAAGCTGTTGAAACTCTGCTTGATGTAGAACCGTATAAAGTAGATATACAAGCAAAAGAATAGGAGGGTACAAATTGACTATATTTACTAATAAAAAATTACTGAGTTCTTTTTTGCTGATCTTATTAGCAATGGTTGTACTTATTGGTTATCACGGAAGCAAAAATAAAAGTGTTAATACAATTAATGGGCAAAACAGTATAGTTAATGAAGAAAAAAATTCAGTTAATACAAAAACTAAATTAAATAGTGAAAGTGACACTTCTATTAAAAAGTCAAACGAAGATTTTTTTGTGGAGTATAGACTAGAGAGAGATAAAAATCGTAGTCGCCAAATTGAATTACTTATGCATACTATCGTTAACAACCCTAATTCTGGGCAAAAGGAAAGAGCGGAAGCACAGAAGAAAATATTAGATTTAACGAGTATGTCGGAACAAGAAATAAAGTTAGAAAATTTGTTGAAGGCTAAAGGTTATAATGAAGCGGCCCTATTTATTCAATCAAAATCGGTTATTGTAATTGTTCAAGGTGCTAATTTTACCGATAGTGACGCATTAAAAATTAGTGATTTAGTAAACCGTACAATAGGCTATCCGTTTGAACAGATTACCATTATCCCTAAAGTTTAATACAATTATTAAAGAAAATTATTGTTTAATAGGCAATTTTGTTATTCCTCAGTGGAGCATTTGGCTAGTAAAATAAAGCTAGCTGCGTTGGAATAACTAATTGCCTATTTGTTTAACATTTAATTTATAATTTTGTGTGTTACTATTAGATAATTAGTAGTTAATTTGTAATAATTTTAAAAATATGTTAGTTTAATTAAAAGTCTAATAAATTTAGTTTTGCAAAAATAATGTATACTTAACGAAAACATATTGCTATTACCATTAATGATTTAATATAATAAGCATTAACCTGTACATTTAGATTAAGTTAAGCTTAGGGATTATAATTAAGAATGATATTATTCAAAGGAGGTAGTTGGATGCACTCCGTTAAAATTACAGACACAACATTAAGGGATGCTCATCAAAGCCTTTGGGCTACAAGGATGCATACTGAAGATATGATTCCAATTGCTGAAAAATTAGATGATATTGGTTATCATTCACTTGAAGTATGGGGTGGTGCCACTTTTGATGTTTGTATGCGATATCTTGGTGAAGACCCTTGGGAAAGGCTAAGAACTTTAAAGAAGAGAATTAAGAAGACTCCTTTACAAATGCTGCTTAGGGGTCAATCTGTTGTAGGCTATCAACATTATCCAGATGATGTAGTGGAGGCCTTTATTGGGAGAGCAGTTTATAACGGTATCGACATTATTCGAATATTTGATGCTTTAAATGATTTACGTAATATGGAAGTTCCAATTAAAATAGCAAAAAGAGAAGGAGCTCACGTGCAAGGTTCTGTTGTTTATACTATTAGTCCAGTCCATACAATGGAACATTACCTTGAAACAGCCAAAGAATTAGAAAATATGGGTGTTGATTCCGTTTGCATCAAAGATATGGCTGGCCTTTTAGCTCCTTTTAAAGCTTATGAACTTGTTAAGCTTTTCAAAGAAAATCTACACGTTCCTATACAATTACATAGTCATTACATCGGTGGTTTAGCTGTTGGTGCCTATTTAAAAGCAGCTGAAGCTGGTGTAGACGTTATAGATACTGCTAGTGTTCCTTTGGCATTTGGTGCTTCCCAGCCGCCAGTGGAAACACTGGTAAGGGCTTTAGCTGAAACACCGTATGATTCTGGCCTAGATATCCCAAAATTGTTTGAAATAGCAAGATATTTTGAGGATTTAAGGAAAAATTTAGGTTACGAACGTGGTGTAACTAGAATTACAGATATGTGGGTTTTCCAACATCAGGTACCTGGGGGTATGATCTCAAATTTAGTTAGTCAATTAAAAGAGCAAAAAGCAGCTCATAGGATTGAAGAGGTCTTAGATGAGATACCAAAGGTAAGGGAAGAACTAGGATTTCCTCCACTTGTAACCCCCACCAGCCAAATTGTAGGTACTCAGGCAGTGCTAAATGTATTAGTTGGTGAACGATATAAGCTAGTTCCTGGTGAGGTAAAGGCCTATGTACGTGGCCTCTATGGTAAGCCTCCTGGGCAGATTAATCCAGAAGTACGTAAAAAAATAATCGGCGATGATAATCCTATAGAATGTCGTCCGGCAGATTTACTAGAACCTAAAATGGAAAAAGCGAAGGAAGAAATATCTTCTTTAACTACAGATATTGACGATATTATTTCATATGCATTATTTCCACAAGTTGCGCAGAAGTTTTTTGAAGATAGGAAAAAGGGCATTGTTGTCAGAGAATCCCATATGGAAGAAAAGAAAGCAGCTGACAAAGTAAGGCAGGAAGATATTAAAGATATCAATGCCAAGAAAGGGGTTAAAAAAATGGATATAAAAGAAATTAAAGAATTAATTAATATATTAAACGCAACTGATATAACGGAGCTGAATTTAGAATCTGAAGGCATGAAATTAAAGATTAGAAGAGGCAAAGATACAGCACCTTCAGAACAAGTAGTATCAGAGGTTAAGGCTGAAAAGCCTTCTAAAGAAAGCAAAGAACATTTAGAAGAAAATACATACAATAGTGCAAAAGCAGTTGCTGTGAAAGCACCTATGGTTGGTACTTTTTACTGTGCCCCTACACCAGATGCAGACCCCTTTGTTGAAATTGGATCCCAGGTTAAAAAAGGTCAAACTTTATGTATAATTGAAGCTATGAAACTTATGAATGAAATTGAAGCCGAAGTAAATGGCAAGATTGTGAAAATATTAGTAGACAACGGCGAGCCAGTAGAATATGGTCAGGAATTGTTTATTATTGAAGAGGAGTAATTTAAATGTTTAAAAAAGTCTTAATTGCTAACAGAGGAGAAATTGCTTTAAGGATCATCAGGGCTTGCCAAGAAATGGGAATAAAGACTGTAGCTATCTATTCTGAAGCTGATAAAGATAGTACTCATGTTAAATTTGCTGATGAGGCTGTTTGTATTGGTCCTGCCCAATCGAACCGTAGTTATCTAAATATACCAAACGTAATTAGTGCTGCTAAAGTGACACAGGCAGATGCCATTCATCCGGGTTATGGGTTTCTTGCGGAAAATGTTAATTTTGCGGAAATGTGTTCCAGCTCTAATATAGTTTTTATTGGCCCTCCACCTTCAGCCATGGAAGCAATGGGAGATAAAGCCAATGCTAGAGAAACCATGATTAAGGCAGGAGTACCTGTAGTTCCAGGTTCAAATGGAATTATTAACAATGAACAAGATGCCATTAAAATAGCTAAAGAAATTGGTTACCCTGTAATGGTTAAGGCTTCAGCAGGGGGCGGCGGAAAAGGAATGCGCGTAGCATATGATGATGAAAGTCTTCAGCAAGCTCTCTTAATGGCGCAAAGGGAGGCAGAAGCTGCTTTTGGCAACTCTGAAGTTTACATTGAAAAATGCATTGAAGAACCACGACATATTGAAATTCAAATTTTGGCCGATAAGTATGGCGAAGTAGTGTATTTAGGAGAAAGAGACTGCTCCATGCAACGTCGTCATCAAAAAATTTTAGAAGAAGCACCATCCATGGCTGTTTCTCCCGAACTACGTTTAAAAATGGGCGAAGTAGCAGTGCGTGCCGCTAAAGCTGTTAATTATGATAGTGTGGGAACTGTTGAATTTTTACTGGATAAGCATAATAATTTCTATTTTATGGAAATGAATACTAGGATTCAAGTAGAACATCCTGTAACTGAAATGATTACTAATATCGATTTAGTAAAAGAGCAGATTAGAGTTGCTGCCGGCGAAAAACTGGGGTATACACAGGATAATATAAAGATCAATGGTTGGGCAATTGAATGTAGGATTAACGCCGAAGATCCAAACCATGATTTCAGGCCATCGCCTGGTACTATTAGCACTTACCAGGCACCGGGTGGCTTTGGAGTTAGGGTAGATAGTGCTGTTTATCAAGGATATCAAATCCCCCCTTACTATGATTCCATGATCGGTAAGTTAATTGTTTGGGCCCCAGACCGCCAACAGGCTATTAATAAAATGCGCAGGGCCTTAAGGGAATTTCAAATTGAAGGCGTGAATACTACTATACCTTTTCATTTGATGGTTTTAAGCAACGAAGATTTCTTAAAAGGTGAAGTAACTACGAATTTTATTCAAACAAAGTTATCTTTGGCCTAATTGTTTATATATTGATAATTTGGTATAATATACTAGGTAGTTTATATAACTACCGTTATTTTTTGTATGGAGGAGATAATTAATGGATAATATTAATTTAGAAAATAATAGCAATATGAATATGGGTTCCATTCGCATCGCGGATGAAGTTGTGGCGGTTATTGCTGGTTTAGCTGCAACTGAGGTTGAAGGTGTCGCTGGGATGAGTGGTGGGATAGCAGGAGGAATAGCTGAGTTATTAGGAAGAAAGAATTTATCTAAAGGAGTAAAAGTAGAGGTTGGTGAAAAGCAAACTGCTGTAGATTTACACATTGTAGTTGAATTTGGGGTTAAAATTCCTGATGTAGCTCTAACGGTTCAACAAAATGTTAAAAATGCTATTGAAAGTATGACTGGACTAACAGTAATTGAAGCTAATGTACATGTCCAAGGAGTAGTATTCCCTATTCAAGAAACTGTAGAAGAAGAGACTAGGGTAAGATGATTTAAGGGGAAGTTCTAATGAAAAATAGCGAACGTTTATTTCTGGCCATTTATTCATTATTAATTATTGTTATTTCTTCTTTATTATTAATTGTTTCTATAAACCAAAACTTGTTAAGCTATGCTGCAGGGTTTCTTTCTATACCTAATAACCGATATTTACTTGACGCTTTTGCCATACTATTCATTATTGTCGGTTTAAAAACTTTTTTTAATCTATTTACAAAAAAACTTCCTGATTCCGCTAAAGTTCAAAATACAGATTTAGGAGCTGTAAATATAACTATCATTGCCTTAGAACACCTTGTAAGTAAGGCTGCCAAACAAGTAAGGGGAATAAAAGACGTTAAAGCTAAAATTAGATCATTGCCGGAAGGAATTTTCATAAAACTTAGGGTAATAATTAATCCTGAAAGCAGTATACCAATGGTCACCCAGGAATTACAGGAAACTGTGCAAGGTTACATTGAAAGGATTGCGGGTATTAAAGTTTTAGAGATAAAGGTCCTTGTTGATTATATTAGTCAGGATGCAAAGTCCAGGTTAGAATAGCACGGGGTGAACATAAATGGAATTAGAGCAACTAATAAATGTTTTATTTAAGCATCATAGGGGAAAATTAATAGGTATACTACTTGGGCTTTTTTTTGGGTTACTTTCCGCTGTGTTAGGTTTTTGGAAAGCTTTATTTATTGCCTTCTGTATTTTTGTTGGATATTATATAGGAAAAAGAATTGATGAAAATAAAAATTTTAAGAGCCTATTGGAAAAGCTTTTTAAAGAATAAATGAAAATTTTGAGGTGATTCTTTTTTGGGTAGACGTTTAGCTAGGGAAAAAGCCATGCAGGTTGTGTTTCAAATAGACGTAGGTAAAATTCAACCTGATATAGCAATAGAAAATATTATGCAAGAAACGGAATTAGCTTCTGATGATTTTGAATTTTTTAAGAAACTAGTGGATGGGGTTCTTGCCAATTTATACTTTTTAGATGAGAAAATAAAAAAATATACAATTGATTGGGATATAGAACGTTTAGCTAATGTTGACCGAAATATATTAAGATTAGCTGTATACGAAATGTATTTTCTTCCAACGGAAATACCCCAAAACGTTTCAATTAATGAAGCAATTGAGTTGGTTAAAAAATTCGGCAACCCTGAATCTAGTAAATATATTAATGGAATTCTTGATCGAATTAAAAAAGAGGCAGTAAGTCAGATGGGTGATAAAAATGTCTGATATTTTAGGTATTGATACCAGCTGTTATACTACTTCAGTAGCAGTTGTAAATACAAGTCAGCAACTAATAATGGAACACCGCCAACTGTTACAAGTTCCTTTGGGATCTAAAGGGCTTCAGCAATCTTGGGCGGTGTTTCAGCATATGAAAAACTTGCCTGTTTTACTTGATAAGGTAGCTGCAAAAATAAATTTTCATAAAATTAGCACCGTTGTTGTTAGCAATAGGCCAAGACCCGCAATAAATTCATACATGCCTGTATTTCAGGTTGGTCTAAATTTTGCTAAAACAGTATCTACAATCTTACAAGTACCTGTAAAATTAACATCTCACCAAGAAGGACATATTATGGCTGGTTTATGGTCTGCCAATGTGGGCTTATTAAAAAGATTTATTACGGTACATTTATCGGGAGGAACATCTGAAATACTTTTAGTTGAAAAATTGGAGAATGAAGAAACAGTATTCAACGTAAATCTACTTGGAAGTACCAAAGATATTAGTGCAGGGCAGTTAGTTGATCGAGTTGGTGTTGCCATGGGTTTTCCCTTCCCTTGTGGCTACTATATTGAAGATTTAGCCAAAAATGCACAAGGAACAATAACTATACCATCTACTGTTAAAAATACCGATTTTAGCTTTTCGGGAGCAGAAGCTCAGGCAAAAAGGCTACTTGAAAATGGTGAGAATAAGGCTGAAATTGCTAGAGCCATCGAAAGTTGTATCGCCAAAACAATTGAAAAGGCTATACTTAAAGCAACTGAAAAATTTAATTGTTCGGATGTTTTAGTTGTTGGAGGGGTTGCTAGTAACCAGTTTATAAAAGCTAGATTATGCTCCCGTTTACAACATAAGTCCTTTGGAATAAAAACATACTTTGCAGAAAGTAGATATAGCTCAGATAATGCGGTTGGTTGTGCTTTGATAGGAATACTTTAAAATTAAGATAACTACATTTAAGCAAGAGAATTTTTTTGAGGAGGAATTGGAGTGTACAAAATCATTAAGAAACAAATTTTATCTTCATCTATTAAGCTAATGGAAATTGAAGCTCCTAAAGTTGCTGCAAAAGCAAAAGCAGGGCAATTTATAATTGTACGAGCAAATGAAACCGGTGAACGAATTCCCTTAACTATAGCAGATTCTAATAAAAATACTGGCATAATTACAATTATTTTTCAGGAAGTTGGTTACTCCACATTAGAGTTAGGCCGTATGGAAGTAGGACAAAGTGTAACTGATTTTGTTGGTCCTTTGGGGAAACCTTCAGAAATTGAAAACTATGGTGAAATTATATGTGTTGGGGGGGGAATAGGTATAGCACCTATTTATCCAATTGCAAAAGCGTTAAAAAATGCAGGCAATAAAGTAATTTCAATCATCGGTGCCAGGACAAAAGAACTACTATTTTGGGATGATCAAATGCGCCAAATAAGCGATGAACTTTACATTGCCACTGACGATGGTTCTTACGGCCAGCAAGGTTTTGTCACGGACATTCTCAAAAATTTTTTAGAACAAAGAAAGCAAATTGCAAAGGTTTGGGCTATAGGTCCTGTTGTTATGATGCGAGCCGCTTCCAATATAACAAAAGCCTTTCATGTTCCTACCATTGTTAGTATGAATCCAATTATGGTTGATGGTACGGGAATGTGCGGCGCATGCCGAGTTGCCGTTAACCAAGAAACGAAATTTGCTTGTGTTGACGGGCCAGAATTCGATGGCCACTTGGTTGACTGGGATTTAGCAGAACGTCGATTAAATATGTTTAAAGAGGAAGAAAAAGTTATTTTAGATAAAAAATTGTGGAGGTGATTGTAGGTGTCGCTAAATTTAAACCGGGTAGCAATGCCTGTCCAAAAGGCAACTGAAAGGGTTAACAATTTTGGAGAAGTTGCTTTGGGCTATGATGAAAAAATGGCTGTTGAAGAAGCTAATCGTTGTATTCAATGTAAAAAGCCAACCTGTATTAAAGGTTGTCCAGTAGGTGTGAAAATACCTGAATTTATTCAACTGATTAAAGAAAAAAAAGTCCCTGAGGCTGTAAGTAAAATTAAGGAAAAGAATAGCTTTCCTGCTATTTGTGGACGTGTTTGTCCCCAAGAAAACCAGTGCGAAAAATATTGTGTTTTAGCCAAAAAAAAAGCTCCCGTGGCCATAGGAAGATTGGAAAGATTTGCAGCTGACTATATGTTAGATAATCGCGAAGAAAGTTATGAAGTTCCTTCAGATACGGGGTATAAAGTTGCTATTGTTGGTGCTGGGCCAGCTGGGCTTACATGCGCTGCTGATTTAGCAAAATTAGGCCATAAAGTAACAATCTTTGAAGCTTTACACGTACCTGGTGGTGTTTTAATGTATGGAATACCAGAATTCCGTTTGCCAAAAAATATTGTAAAAACAGAAATTGAAAACTTAAAGAAATTAGGAGTAGAAATTGAATTAAATTATGTGGTTGGAATGCTGGATACTGTAGACGAATTATTAGAACAAGGTTATAATGCTGTATTTATTGGGACCGGCGCGGGACTACCTTATTTTATGAATATACCTGGTGAAAATTTAAATGGAGTATACTCGGCAAATGAATTTTTAACTAGAACAAATTTAATGAAAGCCTATGATTTTCCTAATAATTCTACTCCAATAAAAGTTGGTGAAAAAGTAGCTGTTATTGGAGCAGGGAACGTAGCTATGGATGCTGCACGTACAGCATTACGTTTAGGGGCAAAAGAATCCTATATTGTATATCGACGATCCCAGGAAGAAATTCCTGCAAGACACGAAGAATTAGAACATGCAGTGGAGGAAGGTGTACAGCTTAAGCTCTTAATTAGTCCAACCGAAATACATGGTGATAAAAACGGCTGGGTCAAAGGAATGACATGTATAAATTACGAATTAGGGGAGCCTGATGCTAGCGGACGGCGGAAACCAATAGCCATAAAAGGTTCTGAACACTATTTTAGTATTGATACTGTTGTAATGGCTATTGGTCAAGGTCCAAATCCCCTTGTCTTAAAAACTACTCCTGGATTAGAGCTAAATAAGTATGGAAACATTGTTGCTAATGAAAATGGGCAAACATCTAAACAAGGTGTTTTTGCTGGAGGTGATATTGTAACTGGTGCTGCTACAGTTATTCTAGCTATGGGAGCTGGTAGAAAGGCTGCCAAGGCCATTGACGAGTATCTAAAAACAATATCTAATAATTAGAATATTAATTTAGGAGGTTGTTTAAATGAGTGAGATATTTGATATGCCATTTAGGAAGGTTATCGAGGTTTCAGCTTCTAAGTCTCCAACTCCAGGCGGAGGAAGTGTCTCTGCCATGTCAGCTTGTTTTGGCGCTGCGATGCTATCAATGGTGGGTAATTTAACTACAGGCAAAGAAAAATATCAAGATGTTGAAGCTGATATTCAAAGTATTCTTAAGAAACTTGACTCTATTCTTAAAGAGTTAGAAGTTTTAGTTGAAAAAGATATAAATGATTTTAACAATTTCATGACTATAATAAAAATGCCTAAAGAGACAGAAGAACAAAAACAACAAAAAGAAAATTTAAAACAAAAAGCATTAAAAGACGCAACAGATACACCATTAAAAATTGCTAAAACATGTTTGGAAGGACTAAAAATCGCAAAAGAAATAGCTTTAATAGGAAATAAGGGTGCAATTAGTGATGTTGGTGTTGGAGCATATGTTTTAGAATCAGCCTTAAATAGTGTATTGCTAAGTGTTGATATCAACCTTCCAAGTATTAAGGACGAATTATATAAACAAAATGTTATTAAAGATAAAGATAAAATTGTAAATGAAGCAAAAGAAATATTAAACAAAACTATTGAAGTAGTTCAACAAAGAATTAATCAATGAGTAGTCCTAATTTTCCACACACGTTAACTGTAACTGAATTAAATAACCATCTAAAATCTTTAATTGAGAATAACTTGTTGTTACAAAACTTTTGGATACGCGGTGAAATATCAAATTTAAAACTGGCTACTTCTGGACATATTTATTTTACTTTGAAAGATAAATATTCCCGTATAAAATCAGTAATGTTCCGCTCTGCTGCACAAAAGTTGCTTTTTAGTTTAGCCAATGGAATGGAAGTATTGTTAAGGGCATATTTGTCTATTTATAATAAAGAAGGAATCTATCAATTATATGTCCAAGAAATACACCATCTAGGTTTAGGGAATTTAAAAATTGCTTATGAACAGCTCAAGGATAAATTAAAAAGAGAAGGACTATTTGAGCTTGATCAAAAACAAACGATACCAATTTTATCTAATAAAATTGGTATCGTTACTTCATTAACCGGCTCTGTTTTACATGATATTATTAGTATAATATCTCAAAACTTTCCGAACTTAAACATAATTATTTGTCCTGCTGCTGTGCAAGGTTCAGAAGCTCCTTATGAAATTGCGCAGGCAATAAAAAAGTTAAATATCTACAATGATGTCGAGATAATAATTTTAGCACGAGGCGGAGGTTCAATTGAGGAGTTATGGGCTTTTAATACCGAAGAAGTAGCTAGAGCTATATACGCCTCTAAGATTCCTATAATTTCAGCAATTGGGCATGAAACAGATTTTACAATAGCAGATTTGGTAGCAGACTTGAGGGCACCTACTCCATCTGCTGCTGCAGAATTAGTGTCCTCTCAAAAAAGAAGATTTCAAGATGAATTACGCCAAAAAAAGTTTTATCTCGTGAAAAATATCTATAATTATTTAGAAAATTGTCATTTGGGGCTTAAAAAAGTATTGGAGAGCAATGCTTTTAAATATCCTTTTAGTAATCTAAGAGAACACAAACAATCATTGGAATATACAAAAAAACAGATTCAAGTTCTAGTTAAGAACATTTTAAAAGGAAAAAGGAATGAAGTAGCCCATTATGCAGAAAAATTAAATACACTAAGCCCTTTAGCAGTTCTCCAACGTGGTTATGCTATTTGTAAGGATTCTAACGGTAATTTAATTACTGACGCGAACCAAGTCCAAGAGGGAGAAAATATAGAAATACAACTAAAATACGGGGAATTATTCTGCTTAGTCCAGCATCAAATTAAGGAGTAAATAATGAAGAAAATTTCATATGAAGAGGCAATGCAACGTCTGGAAATTTTGATTAAAGAGTTAGAAGCAGGAAATGATTCATTGGATGGTGCTTTAGCTAAATTTGAGGAGGGTGTTAAGCTTATTCAGTATTGTCAACAAAAATTAAATAAAGTTGAGCAAAAAATAAGTGTTTTAATTGAAAGTGGACTAAATAATTTACAAGTTGAGCCATGGAAAGCAGAGGAAGGACAAAATGAATCTTAAATTATATTTACAACAAAGAAAAGACATTATTAACCAAGCCTTGGAGCAACAGTTGCCCAGCAATGAACAATACCCTCAAAATATATATAAGGCTATGCGACATAGCATTTTTGCTGGTGGGAAAAGAATACGTCCAATTCTTACCTTGGCAACTTGTGAACTTATCAGTGATGACTATGAAAGAGCAATTCCTGCTGCATGTGCAATTGAGTGTATTCATACATATTCTTTGATACATGACGATTTGCCTGCTATGGATAATGATGATTATCGGCGAGGTGTTCCAACTTGTCATAAGGTATATGGGGAAGCAATTGCAATTTTAGCCGGTGATGCTTTACTAACTTATGCATTTCAAATTTTAGCTGAAGACCAGTTAGTAAGTAATTATAATCCAGCAGTGGCTATTCGACTTATCCATGAGATTAGCAGTGCCTGTGGGCCTTTCGGTTTAATTGGTGGACAGGTGTTAGACATTGAGTCTGAAAATAAAAAAGTTGATGAACAAACATTAAAATATATTCATCAAAATAAAACAGGAGCTTTAATTACAACATCAATTAGGGCGGGGGCGATTTTAGGAGGAGCGACGGAAGAACAATTAGATGCTCTGACCAGTTACGGAAAATTCCTTGGTTTGGCATTTCAAATTACTGATGATATACTTGATATTGAAGGAAGTATAGAGAATTTAGGTAAACAACCTGGTAGCGACCTTAAAAATAGCAAAGTAACTTTTCCTGCAGTCTATGGACTTGAGGAAGCTAAAGTACGAGCTAATAAGGCAGTTGAAGACGCTATAGATAGTTTACATATTTTTGGCGATAAAAGTGCTTGCCTAAAAAATTTAGCAAAATTTATTCTAGAGCGCTCTAATTAATCTGTGGCTTTTTTGTATAATGGTAATTTAATATTTGAATTTTTAATAAATTTATGTTAAAATAAATATTTATATAATACCATGGGTGGTGCAGTATTCTAGTCAGTATTACCAATTTTGAAGGCGGGCCTAAAAATCCGTCAAGGGCATAGCGATGAAGTTCCTGGTAGTGGCTTTCGACGCCCAGTTGGGGGTTACTGCTGGGAGTTAAGGGGGATGGGGCAATCTACAATGGCATGTAGGCGTTGACCCCGCCCCCGTGGAGACCCAAGTTCGTGGTTAATTATAACATTAATTATGGCTTGGGATAGAAACCTGCATGTTGGTACAAAAATGCTAGCTGCAGTGTAGCCTGCCTTGAGTGGTATTGGTGGATTAGAGTAACCTCTTATTAAGGGATTAAGGCCTTAAACCTTAATAAGTTTCTTTGAAACCACTACTGCAAAAGAGGCTAGAATTTGGTTAGTACTGTTGGGGAAAACCCCTAGACTGTTTGTTCATACGGGATTAAAGTATGTGCTAAGTGGAAATCTAGTCCTGAATTTGGTGACAATTCAGAGCAGCTTTTAAAGGGAAACCGCTAGTTTGGTAACGAACAGTAAGCTGTTGGGAAATCCTACTGGACCTAAGCCATAAAGTTTACCGTATGAATTACCACCCATTCTTATCATATATACGGAGGAATATCCATGGGCCAAAATGATAATAATACCAATGCTTCTATAAAACATGCTCTTTTTATAAGCATGTGTGCCTTTTTATTGGCCGTTGGTATTGGCGTTGGCTCCCAAGGCCTATTAAAAAATATTTCTTCATTAATATTAGCTTTTACTTTGCTTACATTAATTATACTTATAGGTATTATATTTGATATTATCGGTACTGCTGTAGCTGCTGCTACTGAAGTCCCTTTTCATGCTAAAGCTGCACGTAAGGTTTCTGGTGCAAAACAAGCTATATTGTTAATCAGAAATGCGGATAAAGTGGCAAATTTCTGTAATGATGTTGTAGGAGATGTTAGTGGGACTCTGAGTGGAGCAATTGGTGCGACAATAATTAGCTCTTTAATCCTGAGTGGGAATGAAAGCCATCTTGTTATAGGCGGAACAATCATGACCGGTTTTATTGCCGCTTTAACTGTCGGAGGAAAGGCATTAGGAAAAAGTTTTGCTATTAATGAAGCAGATAACATTATATTTAAAGTAGGAAAAATACTAGCATGGGTTGAAAATATAATTAGAATTAATCTTCTTTGGATTGAAAGAAAGAAAGGTAGAAAAACATGACTTCTTTGGAAAGTATAACTGGTCCCGAATCTATACATGATTATACTATAAAAGATCTAGAGAAAACCGCGACTAAAATTAGACGGCAAATTATTGATACAGTTTCTAAAAACGGAGGACATTTAGCACCTAATTTAGGTGTTGTTGAATTAACTCTGGCCTTACATAAAGTATTTGACTCTCCCAATGATAAAATTATCTGGGATGTTGGTCATCAATCATATGTACATAAAATTTTAACGGGAAGATTGCAAAATTTTCATACTTTAAGGCAATATGGGGGATTAAGTGGCTTTCCTAAAAGATCTGAAAGTATTCATGATCCTTTTGAGACTGGACATAGTAGCACTTCTATTTCAGCTGCACTTGGACTAGCTTTAGCTAGGGATCTGAATGGAGATAAACATGAGGTTGTAGCCGTTATTGGTGATGGTGCTCTTACAGGTGGAATGGCTTTTGAAGCTTTAAATAATGCAGGTCATCTTGGAACACATTTATTAGTAGTACTTAACGATAATGAAATGTCTATCTCATCGAATGTTGGTGCTTTATCTGCCTATTTAAGTCGTATACGAACTGAACCTTTTTACTCCAAAAGTAAAGAGGAAATAGAAAATATTTTACGAAAATTACCTACTATAGGTGATAAAGTTGTTCGTGTAGCAGATAAAGTTAAAGATAGTTTGAAGTATTTAATTGTACCAGGCGTTTTATTTGAAGAGCTAGGTTTTACGTACCTAGGTCCCATTGACGGGCATAACATTGGAGTCATGAAAAGTGTCTTTGAAAGAGGAAAGCAAACTAAAGGACCCGTACTAATTCATGTTGTAACTAAAAAAGGTAAAGGTTATAAGCCTGCTGAGTTAAACCCTGATTTATATCATGGAGTAGGCCCTTTTGATATTTCTACAGGAAAAATACAAAAAAAGGATAAGATTTCAAATTATACAGAGGTTTTTGGCAAAAAGATAGTAGAAATGGGTAAGAATTATCCGAAATTAGTTGCAATTACTGCCGCAATGGCTTCTGGCACTGGATTAAGTAAATTTGCTAAAATTTTTCCAGACCGTTTTTTTGACGTAGGAATTGCAGAACAACATGCAGTTACATTAGCTGCTGGTTTAGCTGCTGGTGGGTATAAACCAGTTGTCGCTATTTACTCAACATTTTTGCAAAGGGCATTTGATCAAGTATTGCATGATGTTTGCATGCAAAAGTTACCAGTAATTTTTGCAGTTGACCGTGCAGGGCTCGTGGGTGAAGATGGGGAAACTCATCAAGGTGTTTATGACATTTCCTTTTTGCGAACTATACCAAATTTAACGATGTTAGCACCAAAAGACGAATACGAATTGGAAGAGATGTTTGAGTTTTGTCTAAATCTAGAAAGCCCATCAGTAATCCGTTATCCAAGAGGAAGCGGTATTGGGGAGAGGGCAATAATTTCTCAACAAAAAATACAAATTTCCAAACCGGAAGTGTTGCGTAAAGGGAAAAATTTAGCTATTATAGCTTCCGGTCCCATTATATATGATTGTCTGGTTGCTGCTAATTACCTTAGTAAAAAAGGTATTGATGCAGCTGTAGTAAATTCTAGGTTTATTAAGCCTTTAGATATTAATTTTATTCGTGATATAGTGAATAAGTATAAGGTACTAGTTACTGTGGAAGAGCATACTTTAGCTGGAGGATTTGGAAGTGCTGTAATGGAAGCTGTAGCCAGAGCTGGGGAAACTGCTAACTTTCTATGTATTGGACTGCCTGATCAATTTATAACTCACGGCAATGTAAGTACTCTTCGTTCAATATTTGGCTTAGATGCCCAAGGAATCTACAACCAAATTTTGCATTACCTACAAAACAATTACTACAAGAAAACAAGGAGTAATTTATTATGAAAAAAGAGCGTTTAGATATACTTCTTGTACAAAGTGGATTCTATAGTAGCCGCGAGAAAGCAAAGGCAGCTATCATGGCAGGGTTAATTTTAGTAAATGGAGAAAAAATTGATAAGCCTGGTACCTTAGTGCCTGTTGACTCTACACTGAAAAAAACTGGAAACGATCTTCCATTTGTGAGTAGGGGAGGATTAAAATTACAAAAAGCTTTACAAGTTTTTCCTATTAATTTAAATGATAAAATTATTTTAGATGTGGGTTCTTCTACAGGGGGCTTTACTCATTGCGCTTTGCTTAATGGAGCAGCTAAAGTATTTGCGGTGGATGTAGGCTATGGTCAATTAGCCTGGCAATTACGTCAGGATCCTAGAGTAATTTCTTTAGAACGTACCAACGTTAGATTTTTGTCACCTGATAATTTGGGTATGAAAGCAGATATTAGTACCATTGATGTATCTTTTATATCCCTTTCTAAGGTTTTTCCAACTGTTAAGAATTGTTTAAAAGAAAATGGGCAGATTATCGCTTTAATTAAACCTCAATTTGAAGCTGGTAAAGAAAAGGTTGGGAAAAAGGGAGTAGTTAAAGATCCTACAGTTCACCAGGAAGTAATTTTGAACGTTATACGTGAAGCACAAGCCCAAAGCATGTACGTCGCTGGATTAACTTTTTCTCCTATAACAGGATCAGAAGGAAATATTGAGTATCTGATTTGGTTAAAATGTGAAGGATTGGATCATATAGATTTAAAAAAACTAGTTGTTGATACTGTTATTGAAGCACATACTAAGCACCGAAAAAAGATAGCAGATAACGAGTAAATATGAATTCTTTCGACTTTTTATTGATAGGTATTATTATAGGATTAATTTTATATTATTGCATAGCAAAAAAATATAAAAGAAAAAAGAATCAAACTAGGCTTAAAGTGGCTAAACAGGCCGAAACTGCCGCTGCTAGATTACTACTAAAAGCAGGATATGAAATTATTGCTTCCCAAAAGAAGATTCAATATAGTCTAAAATTTGATGGTCAAACAATTAAAAATTTAGTTATAGCAGATTTCATTGTTCAAAAAAAAAATAAGACATATCTTGTTGAAGTTAAAACTGGAAAACAAACTTTAAAGCCGACTGCTCCTGCAATTAGGAGACAGTTATTAGAATATTTTTTAGTTTTTAAAACTGATGGTATTATCCTTATAGATATGAATGAAAAGATATTTCATGAAATAGAGTTTGCTTTTTCTAGAGCTAACGTAGACTTTAATACTAAAGCAGTTATAGTGTCTTTTCTACTTGGAATTTTTTTGACTTGTTTTCTTTTACTAAACTTAGGATATTTTTAGGGAGCGTTTTAGATTGAAAAAAATAGGGCTAGTAGTAAATCTTCAAAAAGAGGAAGCCATTAAGGTGGGCCAGGAATTAGCTGGCTGGTTCTCAAAAAAAGGAGTTACTATCTGTGTACCACCAAATAGCGCTAGATATTTTAGTGATAGTAAGGTGGAAGTGCTAGATAGTAAAGGGCTTCAGACAATAGAATGTATTTTAGTATTAGGTGGAGATGGTACTTTATTAACTACAGCCCGTGAAATAATAGATTATTCTATCCCAATTTTAGGAATCAATTTAGGACAACTTGGATTTTTAACTTCTTTGGAGTTAGCAGATCTATACTATGGTATGGAATGTCTGCTAGTTGGCGAATATACAGTCGATAAGCGAATGATGTTAGAGGCAGTAGTAATTCGAAACAAGAATGTAGTTGGTAAATTTTTTGCCTTAAATGATATTGTTGTTACAAAAGGGGCTTTTTCAAGAATGATTAGGCTTGAAATAGGTATCTCAGGACAGTATGCTGCAACATATCCTGCCGATGGCTTAATAATTTCTACTCCGACTGGTTCAACTGCATATTCCTTATCAGCTGGGGGGCCTATAGTTGCTCCCGATTTAGAAGTCATGATTTTAACTCCAATCTGTCCGCATACACTTTACTCCAGACCTTTGGTTATTTCACCTTATAATGAGGTAACTATTACATTAACTACTACTAACGCAGAAGTGATGCTTACCTTAGACGGGCAGTATGGCTTTCGCCTAGAAAAAAAAGACCAAGTAATAGTAAAAAAGGCCAGTACCACAACAAATTTAATTCGTTTTGCGACTAGAAATTTTTTTGATGTACTTAGGGAAAAACTAAATAAGGGTGGGCGATAATGAGTTTGCGTTTATATCAGAATGCAGTGGATATAAGCCATAATGTTTTGGCAAGTATATTATGCCCTGGTGATATAGTTTTGGACGGTACAGCAGGTAACGGAAACGATACAGTATTTTTAGCAAATCTAGTAGGAAAAACCGGTAAGGTTTATGCCTTTGACATACAAGAGGAAGCTCTTAAAAAAACCAAGGAAAAAATTATTAATCTAAAGATTCATACGCATCTTGAATTAATTCAAGATGGGCATGAAAATTTGGACAAATATATAACATCACCTATTAAAGCGGCTGTTTTTAATTTAGGCTACCTCCCAGGAGGAAATAAAAAAATTATTACTAAACCTGAATCTACGGTTTTAGCAGTACAGAAAGCTATGTGCTTTTTATGCAAAAAAGGTGTTATTTCATTAGTAATCTACACTGGGCATCCAGGGGGCCTGGAAGAATGGGAAGCTTTAAAAATGTTTCTATGCGGTTTACCTCAAAGCAAGTATGATGTACTTACATATAATTATTTAAATAGGCATAATTGTTGTCCTTTCCTAGTTATTATTCAATCACTTACAAGTCCAAATATTTATATAGGAGGTTAGAACATGAAGGAAGGACGACATCGTAAGATACTAGAAATTATTTCAAATCTTGCCATAGAAACTCAAGAAGAGCTAGCAAATGCCTTAAAAGAAGAAGGTTATGATGTAACACAAGCTACTGTTTCGAGGGATATTAAAGAGTTAGGACTTGTTAAAACATTAGTTGGAGAAAATCGTTACTGCTATTCATTACCACAGGAAAACAAACTGGGAAATGCTTATAATCGTTTATCAAAATTATTTGCAGATTCGGTTATTTATATAGATTACAGTGAAAATCTGATTATAATAAAAACACTACCAGGTACGGCCCATGCCATAGCGTCCTGCATTGACCATATTGAGATAAAAGAGATTATTGGTACCGTAGCTGGAGATGATACTATTTTAATAATAGTAAAACCGAAGGAAGCCGTAGTGTATGTTCTAGAAAATTTAAAAAAAATGCTGGGATAGCTTTAAATTATCGGGGGATAAAATAATGCTAAGAGAGCTAACAATTAAAAATTTTGCTTTAATTGATAGTTTAACTATTGAATTATCTGATGGCTTCAATGTTTTGACAGGTGAGACTGGAGCAGGAAAATCAATTATAATAGATGCTATTGGAATTTTGATAGGAGACAGGGCCTCTTGCGATTTTATCCGGGAAGGCTGCGATAAAGCAATAATTGAAGGATATTTTGATTTTTCGAACGAAGAAGAATTAATTGATAAACTTAAAGAAACGGGTTTATTAGATAATGAGGTTAATGATATATTACTATCTCGTGAAATTACGCGAATAGGTAAAAATGTTTGCCGAATTAACGGTCGCATGGTATCACTAAATTTATATCAAGAGTTAGGAAGAGAACTTATAGATATCCATGGGCAAAATCAAGAACAGTCTTTATTTTCAACTGCTAAACAATTAATGCTATTAGATCTTTTTGGTGGGAAAAAGATCTTAGATAAGAAAATTATTGTCAAGAACTTATTTGATGAAATGTCTATCCTGCAAGTAAAGTTGGATAATATTAAAAGTAATTTACTTGATAAGGAAAATAAGATTGACTTTTTAAAATATCAAATCGCAGAAATTGCTGAGGCAAATTTACAACCTAAGGAAGATGATGATTTAGTTCAGGAAAAAAATATTTTAGCCAATAGTGAAAAGTTGTCAAAATCAACTGCCCTTATTTATCGATATTTGTTTAGCGGTGATAAAGAAATTCAATCAGCCTATGACTCCTTGGGTTTAGCTTTAAATGAAATGGAAGTACTCGTTTCATTAGATCCACGTTTCATGTCGATAAAGAATGGTATGGAATCTATTATGTACCAGTTAGAAGATTATGCACGTGAAGTTGAGAAATATAGTGAAAATATAGAACATGATCCATATAAATTAGATGCAATTGAACAAAGGTTAGATTTAATTAAGCAGCTTAAGAGAAAATATGGTCAAAATATTGAAGATATTTTATGCTATTTTGCAAATATACAAGAACAACTTAGTCGATTAGAAGATAGTGAAAATGAAGTTGATCAACTAAATTTACAATTGGAGAAAATCAGACAGGATTACCTGAAGGAATGCCTAGAGTTGTCCGAAATTAGAAAGGAAAAAGCCCTAGAACTACAGGTTATGCTGAACGATGCTTTAGTTGATTTGGAATTACCTAATAGCCAATTTGAAATTAAAGTTGAAACTTTAGACAAATATCAATCTAATGGCATAGATACTGTACATTTCTTATTTAGCTCTAATATTGGTGAAAATTTAAAAAATTTGGAAAAAGTCGCTTCGGGTGGAGAAATCTCTAGAGTTATGTTGGCTTTTAAGAGCGTTCTAGCTGAAGTAGATGTCATACCAACACTAATCTTTGATGAAATAGATACGGGTGTAGGCGGCAGTGCAATTCTTTCATTAGGAAATAAGTTATCAAAATTAGCTCTTAAAAAGCAAGTAATTTGTGTTACACATTCACCACAACTTGCAAGTTTTGGTGATACCCATTTTCATATTTATAAGCAAATTATAAAAGATAGGACTTTAACTAAAATTAAGAAATTGCAACACCAGGAGAGAATAGAAGAAATTGCTAGAATGCTTGGTGGTATTGATCGATTAGAAGGAGCCAGGGAGCATGCAGAAAAAATGCTAAACTTTGCTTTCAATGAAAAATGCGTTTAAAAGCGCATTTTTTTGTTTTAAACACAAAAATTACATAAAAGAAAAGAAAGTTTAAGTAGCAATCATTTAAGCAGCTGATATTTAAATCGGAAAAATAAGTGCTTTTATATTCGGCATAAAAAAAACTTGTCTGGACATTTTAAAAATACACTCGAGTTTTAAATGCCGGCAATTTTTAAGTAGGAGGGAGAGTTTTAAGGTAGGGTAAGGGAGTGAGTTTCAAAATATGAAACAAAATAAATATCAAAAAACACTAGGAATCTTGTTTTCTGTTCTTATACTAACCCTCTGCCTTACACCACAAGCAAGAAGTTTTTTTAATATGCCTCAGGAACAAACAGTTATTGTTGGCGAAGAAATTAAGTTTAACCTAAACTTTCCACAACAGTTTTTGCAAAAATTAAGTTTTTATGTATCACCTTCAAGTGGTAATTTATTACAAATTAAAGAAAATGATTTCAAGCAAAATACTTTCAACTTAGCTGATGGTTGGCCTGTAGCTTCTAATCCAGGTAAATTAAATTTGGAAATGAAACTTTTTGGGTTTATACCAATCAAAACTGTTACCGTTAATATCTTTCCAGAAGTCAAAGTTATTCCAGGTGGACACTCTATTGGCGTATTAATGCATTCCAAAGGAATTATGGTTATCGGCTTTTCTCCTATTAGTGATAAAAATAATAAAAAACAATATCCAGCCAAAAAAGCAGGATTGGAAATAGGAGACATTATTTTAGCAATCAATGGGCAAACAGTTAAGACAGACGGTGAAGCTGCACAGCTAATTGACAAATTAGGTGAAAAAGGAAATGCTATAAATGTTTTAATTAAACGCAATGATAAGCAACTTTTACTTAAAGTTAAACCTATTTATTGCTCAGAGACTAAAAGGAATCGAGTAGGGCTTTACATCAGAGATAGTGCGGCAGGAGTTGGTACGCTAACATTTATTGAACCAAATTCACACTGCTATGGTGCTTTGGGACATATTATTGCTGATACAGACACAAATAAACAAATTGCCTTAGGTGAAGGGAAAATAATTAATGCATCTATTCAAGGAATAAATCAAGGAGAAAAAGGTCGCCCAGGGGAAAAAATTGGAACATTTTTAGACAATACAACTCTTACTGGAGATATTAAAAAGAATACTCCCTACGGAATTTTTGGAAAGCTGGATAAAGTGGTAGAAAATAATCTTTATCCAGAACCAATTCCTATCGCCTTGGGAAGCCATATAAAAACCGGGAAAGCAGAAATATTAACTGTTGTAAATAATGAAAAAATTGAGCGTTTTAATATCAAAATAGAAAAAGTTATGCCACAACACAGCCCTGATGGAAAAGGTTTAATAATTCGAATCACAGATCCTCGATTACTAAAAATAACTGGAGGAATTGTACAGGGCATGAGCGGAAGTCCAATTATTCAAAATGGTAGTTTAGTTGGAGCTGTAACCCATGTGTTTATTAATGATCCTACTAGAGGTTATGGTATTTTAGCAGAATGGATGTTACTAGAAACAGGTTTATTAAATAATAATATTCATAATATTGGCAAAGGAGCTTTAAGCTCCTTTTTTTGTCGAACCATATTACTTTCTAGTATAATAATAAGTAACGTGAGAAGTTTTTGGTTTTTAAGTAGTAAGGGAGGATTAACAGTTTTTTACGTCGAATATTTATTCTACTAGAAAAAAATTACAGTGTTTTATAGGGGGCGTGTTTAGAATAATGGGGGAAAAAATAAATATTTTACTTGTTGATGATAATAAAGAATTTTGTGATATTTTAGATGAATATTTATCAGCTCAAGAGGATTTCTCAATTGCAGGGGTTGCAAATAATGGTCTGGAAGCAGTAAAGCTAATCCAAGAATTAAATCCTAGTGTAATTGTACTTGATATAATAATGCCGCATTTAGATGGAATTGGCGTTTTAGAAAAATTGAATAATATGGCTTTGCCTCAACGTCCAAAGGTTATTATTCTAACTACTTTAGGGCAAGAATTTATGACTCAGCGCTCAGTTGAGTTAGGGGCAGATTATTATATTTTAAAACCTTTTGATCTAGATGTTTTAGGTACAAGAATAAGACAAATGTTTAAAGGTGTTACAGCCAACTCAGGACATCAGCCTGTTGTAATTAAAAATCGTAATCTAGATGTTGAAGTTACGAAAATCATCCACCAAATGGGTGTTCCTGCACACATTAAAGGATACCAGTATTTACGCGATGCTATTTTATTTGTCATTGACGAAATTAATCTGCTAGGGGCAGTAACTAAGGAACTATATCCAATGATTGCACAAAAATATTTAACCACGCCTAGTCGGGTTGAAAGAGCTATACGTCACGCTATTGAATTAGCTTGGGATCGTGGTAATGTAGAAATGATGAATAACTTTTTCGGTTATACAATTAATGTGGAAAGGGGTAAACCCACTAACTCAGAATTTATTGCGATGGTCGCCGATAAACTTCGTATTGGCGCAAAAGTTAGCTAAACAATTAAAAAAACCGTAAAAAACCTTTTTTATTGCTTAAGCAAGTAAAAAGGTTTTTATTTATTTATTTATTTTTTTTTTTTGTATTTTTTTCTATTTATTCTACATACTAACAACAATAGTTTAATTTGAGGTTTATAAATGAATATTAAAGGCAAAGTAAAAAAAGATCAAAAAACAAAAGAATTAGTTAAAAGATTAAGTATTAACGATATTGCAGTTATTAACCATTGCGATCTAGATGAAATTGCCGCATTGGCTTTAATTAAAGCTAAGCCTAAGGCCATAATTAATACGGGTGTTTCTATTACCGGCAAATACCCTAACTGGGGACCATTAAAGATTATTGAGGCAGGTATTTTATTAGTAGAAGGATTAAGTACATATTTTTTTTCTTTAGTTGAAGATGGAAAAGATATTGAAATTGAAGACAATGTTATAAAATATGAAAATTATGAATTTCGCGGAGTTGTACTAAATAAAAAAAGTGTACTTAAAAAGATTAATGACAGCCAAGAAAATTATGAAAAAGAGCTTACTAGTTTTGTTAATAACACTTTAGAATATGCCGCGAAGGAAATAGATATTATAACTAACAAATATCAATTTCCTAATTTAAAAACAGAAATTAAAAAACAACAAGTGTTGATAGTTGTTCGTGGTCAAAATTATGAAGAAGATTTGAAAACTATAAAACCTTATATAAAGGAAGTAGGTCCAATTTTAATAGGGGTTGATGGAGGTGCAGATGCATTAATCGAGCATGGGTATAAACCCCATATTATTATTGGAGACATGGATAGCGTTTCCGATGAAACTTTACTTTGCGGAGCCGAGTTAATTGTTCATGCCTATTCTAATGGAACAGCACCCGGGTTAGAAAGGTTAGAAAATTTAGGCTTATGTGCCCACGTCCTTCCAATACCAGGAACAAGCGAAGATATAGCTATGTTATTAGCTTATGAAAAAGGTGCTGATTTGATTGTAGCCGTTGGCACACATTCTAACGTTATAGACTTTTTAAATAAGGGAAGGAAAGGTATGTCAAGTACATTTTTAGTACGGCTTAAGGTAGGCTCAATATTAGTTGATGCCAAAGGAGTAAGTAAACTTTACCATGGTAAAGTAAAACTAAGGGATATGCTTAAGATAGTCTTTGCAGCCTTGATTCCTTTAATAATTATTATTGTTGTTTCGCCAACAACATACCAACTTGTTAGACTAGTTGCTATTCGATTTAAACTGCTTTTTAGTTTTTAGTTTGTTGGAGGTAAATCCAAGTGTTAGTTACGGCATTAATTCCCGTATATAATGAAGAAAAAAAAATAGAGCAAACAATTAATAGCCTAAAAAGAATTGATTTAATAGACAATATTATCGTTATTGACGATGGCTCAACAGATAATACAGTCTCAAAGATACAAAGTTCAGAAGTTAAGATAATTAAACTGAAAAATAATCAAGGTAAAGGACAAGCGCTAAATCAGGGAGCATTAAATATTTCAGGAGATATCATACTACTCGTTGATGGAGATTTAGGAGAAACAGCAATTGAAGCGGAAAAGCTAATCAGACCAATTTTAGCAGGAGAAGCAGATGTAACTATTGCTAAATTTCCTTATTTACAAGGGCAAAAAGGGGGATTCGGAATTGTTAAAGGATTGGCTTTTTGGAGTGTTTATCTGGCCAGCGGATTTAAATGCCACTCTGTTTTATCGGGACAGCGAGCTATGGTATATAAAGCTTTTAAAGAACAACTTCCGTTTACTAGTGGGTATAGTGCAGAAGTGGCTTCAACAATTAAGTTGGTCAACTTAGGTTATCGCATTTTAGAAGTGCCTGTCCAGATGAGCCATAATTTTACCAGGAGAAACCTTGCGGGATTTTATCATAGAGGTAAACAATTCTGGCATATCTTCTTATTCCTTGCCAGAAGGTGGTTGTGTAAATGTTAGGCCAAGCAAAATTAATGATTTTAATATTATTTTTAGGCTTATTTAATGGATGGATAATAAGACCAATTATTTTTAATTTTTTAGTTAGTAAATCATTAGTATCTGATAACTACAAAGGTAAAAAAGTAATTACAGCGGCAGGAATTAGTTTGTTTTTTAGTTTTATTACTACTGTTTTTACACTAGAGCTCATTAAACCTGAGCAAGAAATTCCTTTATTGTTATTATGGGGAGTTTCTTTAGTTAGCATGGTAGGCTTTTGGGATGATATTTGGGAAGATTCTCACACAAAGGGATTAAAAGGACATATTAAAGCGCTTACTGAAGGTAGACTTACTACTGGAGCGATGAAAGCAATTGTAGGTTTGTTGGTAGCATTTTTTGTCAGTCGTAATTTTAGCACTAACCTATTTTCTTTGGCATTAAATATCTTAATTCTTGCTTTAACTATAAATGCCTTAAATCTTTTTGATTTAAGACCTGGCAGGGCAATTAAAATTTTTTATATTGCCTTTTTTGGACTTTTATTTACTCATCCTTGGGAGAATGAAACTCTTTGGCTGTTAGCACTGGCTGGAACGTTATTTGTCTATGCACCATGGGATTTATCTGGCAGAGCAATGCTTGGTGATACAGGCTCCAATTTACTTGGATTTTTTATAGGATACAACTTCGTAGTTTTAGTCTCAACACCTAATAAGATTTTAATTGTGTTGTTTCTTTTATTAGTTCACTGGTATAGTGAACATTATTCATTAACAGAGCTAATTAGTAAAAGAAAGCTACTTAACTTTCTTGATCGTTTAGGTAGACCAGAAGTTTGAAAGGTTGATAAAGTTGTTTAGCTATGAACAGGGGCAAGTAACTAAAGTTATTGAAAAAAATGATTATGTTACTGAAATAATAGTACTTGTTAGCGGTAAAGAAGAAAAGGCTATAAATTATAACTTGCTAACAGGACCAGTTGGTTTAGGGGATAGGGTAATATTAAATACAACTGCTGTTCGTTTGAACTTAGGCACAGGTGGTTATCATTTTGTAATTAATAATTTAAAACAAATTGAACAACCGATTAAAGGTTCAGGACATATTATGAAGATGCGCTATACTCCTTTTCAAATTAAGGTATTAAGTGTGGAAGAAGCAACTAGCCCTTTTCATAATGTAATGTCAACTGCTAATAATTTGAATAATACGCCAGTAATTATTGGAACATTGCACAGCATGTTAACACCCATTACTTGGGGGATAAAAACCAGGTCTAGCAGAGATTTAAAAGTCATCTGTGTTATGACTGACGGAGCAGCTCTACCTTTAGCTTTTAGCAAAACAATACCACAGCTACGCAAAAAAAAATTGATCCATGGCACCATAACCATAGGCAACGCGTTTGGCGGAGACATTGAAGCAGTTAATATCTATTCTGGATTGCTTGCTGCAAAGCATGTACTAAAAGCTGATATTATTGTTGTTACTATGGGGCCTGGAATAGTAGGAACAGGTACAAAATGGGGCTTCAGCGGTATAGAACAAGGTCAGATAATAAACGCAGTGGAATCTCTTGGAGGAATTCCAATTGCTGTACCCAGAATAAGTTTTGTGGACCAGCGTCAGCGCCATTATGGGCTTAGCCACCATACAATTACTGTGTTAGAAAAAATTGCTTTAGCACCTGCTATTGTTCCCTTAGCAAAACTGTATTTTCCAAAATTGAAGTATGTCCTAAAGCAATGGAAAGAAGCTAACTTAGGTAAAAAACATTTTTTGAAGATAATTGATGTACATAAGTCTTTAAATGAATTAATTCAAACAGATTTAAAAGTTTCAACTATGGGAAGGAAAATACATGAGGATCAGGAATTCTTTGCTACAGCAGTTGCGTCCGGGGCAATGGCTGTTAAATATTTAATTAAATGACCTATTTAGAAATTCGATTAAAGTACAGTCGTTTTGTAAATTCTTTAAAAATTTTTTAAATTCCTTTGCCCTACCAATAAAAGTTAAAGATGTTTTTGTTATATATACTTCCATTTATTTTTCCCTCCTGTAATTTTTATCCAAGTTGTATTATTATATGAACAAGTCCAAAAAATATGAGGTGCTTAAAATGGAAGAAACAAAGAAATCGCAGTTAATTTATGATGGTAAAATAATTAAAGTTAGATTAGATGAAGTAAAGCTATTAAACGGCAAATATGCAAAAAGGGAAATTGTAGAACATCCTGGTGCAGCGGCAATTATAGCGTTATTTCCAACAAATGAGATATTATTAGTAAAACAGTATCGTAAAGCTTTAGAAAAAACACTATATGAGTTACCGGCTGGGAAGTTGGAAAAAGGGGAATTGCCAGAAAAAAGTGCGGCTAGGGAATTATTAGAAGAAACTGGAATAAAGGCAGGAAAAATAATAAAAGTTTTATCTTTTTATACATCTCCTGGCTTCTGTAACGAAACGATTTATTTATTTTTGGCTGAAGATTTACAAGAGAAGTCACAGCAATTGGATGAAGATGAGTTTTTAACCATTGAAAAAGTACCCCTTACTAAAGCTCATAGTATGATTTTAAATGGGCAAATTGAAGATGCCAAAACTATTATAGGTATTCTATGGTTAACGAATCACTATGGTAACGCTTAATAAATTTCAACCCCAAGTTATTTTTCGAACTGATGCATCAGGAGCATGGCAAGCAGGTAAAAATAATGATGTTGTAGTTATCGTTGATATTATAGATATGAGTACAACCTTAGAATGTGCCTTGGAAGCCGGAGCTTTAGCTGTTTTTGGAGCTAGTACAGATCATTGTAAATTTAACATACCGTTAGGCCCAGAGGTGATTGGCTATAAAGCCGGAAGATTGGGAATAGAAAACCAGTCTTCTATTGTGATAGTAACTGAGCCTCGATGGGGGAAAAAAATTGACTTAATTAATAGTTGCAGTAAAACTTTAAAAGGTATAGAAAAAACCGGTGCCGTTATTAAGGATATTATCCCCAATTTAGGGACAGCCTCAGCTAAGATGTGTGATTTTAAAAACAAAGTTGTTATTGCAGTTACTGACTGTGGTGGAGTAGCTTACGATGCGGCATATACAGCAGGTGGCACTGTTTTAACAGGTACAATAGCAAGAACCCTTAATCAAAAAGGGACCAAACCTGCTTTGTCCGCTGTGAACAGATCCTTAGAACTTGCTATAAAGCTAAAAAAAAATATTAGCGTTGTTGCGGCTAGTGCAAATTCTTTTGAAGATGTTTTAGCAGCACAATATATTGTACAAAAATTATTAGAACGAATACGTTGCTGCTAGCTAGTTGGTATAATGTTCCTTCTAAAAACATACCTATTACAAGAATGGTTTTAGGAGGCATTTTTATGGCAATTAGTCTATGGGATAAATTTAAAAAACATGTCAATGATAATATTATTCTTTATATAAGCATAAGTATAGTTTTACTGCTAGGGATAGTATGCGGATCTCTAGGGGTTAAAATGCTAGAAAATAACGAGGAACAAGATTTAATAAATCTTATAGATTCTTTTTGCACTACTTTTCCTAGTTCTGAAGTTCAATCAGGGTTTTTATTAAAAAAATGTTTGATTGCTAATTTTAAGATTTTAAGTCTTATCTGGTTTTTAGGACTCACAGTAATAGGTGCACCACTAATTCTTATTGTTGTAGGCATTAAAGGCTTTTATCTTGGTTTTACTGCAGGATTTTTAATTCAAGAGAAAGGTTTACTTGGTATTTTATTTACTACTTTAGCATTAATGCCTCAAAATATTTTTAACATGCCAGCTTTAATGATAGCTGGTGTTTTAGCAATTTCATTTTCATTTTGGCTTTTAAAAAGACACGTCAGGGAAGGCAGAATTCAATTATGGCGTCATTTTATCTCCTATACTTTATGTTTGAGTGTTTTGGCACTTTTATTTACTATAGGGTCATTTATAGAAGCTTATTTTACACCAATGTTAATTAAACTAGTTATAGCATATCTTTAGAAGGAGTTTAGAGAATACATGTGGAATATTTTTAGGAAAAGGTTCTCCACTTCCATGTAGAAAGGTTAGTTTAGATGACGACTGCCATAGAAGAATTTATTCATTATTTGGCCGTAGAGAGAGGTTTAGCAGAGAATACAATTGAATCATATTATAGAGATTTAAATTCATTTTCAAAATATGCAAAACAATTTTTAGAAGTAAAATCTATTACTGAGGTTAATAAGAATGTTATTTTACGATATCTTTTATTTTTAAAGAAGGAAGGTAAAGCTCCCACTACTCTTTCCAGGCATATTGCAGCCCTAAAGTCCTTTTATCATTTTCTGCGACGAGAAAATATGGCAGATGAAGACCCTACTGAAGCTATTACAGGTCCAAAGCCAACTCGTAAACTTCCTAAGATCTTAAGCACTGAAGAAGTAAACTTACTCCTTTCACAACCGGATTCTTCGACACCAGCTGGTACAAGAGATAGATGTATGTTTGAATTAATGTATGCTACAGGCTTAAGGGTAAGCGAACTACTTTCCCTTACTGTAAATCAAGTGAATTGTGAAACTGGATTTATTCAGTGCCTGGGAAAGGGAAGCAAAGAAAGAATAGTACCATTTGGTAGAATTGCTTTAGAAAGTTTAATTGCGTATTTGAATTTTGGACGAGTTAAACTTGCTAAAATGCCAAACGAAAATGCCCTATTTCTTAACCAAAGCGGATCCAAGCTAAGTAGGCAAGGTTTCTGGAAAATATTAAAAAAGTATGCGGAAAGAGCGGGTATTACCAAGGTTATTACTCCGCACACTATCCGACATTCTTTTGCGACTCATTTATTGGAAAATGGAGCAGACTTAAGAGTAGTACAAGAAATGTTAGGACATGCAGATATAACTACAACTCAAATTTACACTCACTTAACTAGGAACCATATCAAGGAAGTATATAATAAGACTCATCCTAGAGCCAAATTGGAGTGAAAAATTTTGATAAACAGAGTATTATTAATTGTACTTGATAGTGCTGGAATAGGTGAAATGCCTGATGCAGCTAAATATGGCGATCAAGGAAGTAATACAATAGGGAACATAGCAGCAAATGTTTCTCTAAATTTGCGTAATATGCAAAACTTAGGTTTAGGAAATATATTATCGCTTAAAGGTATTGGTCCAGTTAAAAATCCACAAGGAGCCTTTGGAAAGATGGCAGAAAAATCGCCTGGTAAAGATACAACCACTGGGCACTGGGAAATAGCAGGTATTATATTAGATAAACCCTTTAGAACTTATCCTGACGGTTTTCCTAAAGATATTATAAAACTTTTTGAGGATAAAATAGGACGTAAAACTATTGGTAATGTGGTAGCTTCGGGAACAGAAATAATTGAACGTTTAGGACCAAAACATATTGAAACTGGTTATCCCATCGTTTATACTTCTGCAGATAGTGTTTTTCAAGTTGCAGCACACGAAGAAGTCATTCCTTTGCCAGAATTATATAAGATGTGTAAAATCGCTAGAAGCATGCTCGTAGGTGAAAATGCAGTTGGTAGAGTTATAGCAAGACCATTTATTGGCAAACCAGGCGATTTTTCACGTACTTCCAACCGTCATGATTATTCCTTAGAACCCCCTAGTCCAACAATGCTTGAGCTGATTAAAAATAGCGGTTTTGAGGTTGTAGGAATAGGAAAAATTAGTGATATATATGCTGGAAAAGGTTTAACTCAATCCGTGACCACAAAAGATAATTTAGACGGAATTAACAAAATAATTAATAAATTCCAAGAAATTAAATCCGGGTTAGTTTTTGCCAATCTAGTAGATTTTGACTCGAAGTATGGTCATCGCAACAATGTTCAAGGATATGCCGAAGCATTGGAAGAATTTGATCAAAAAATACCTGAAATTCTAAAATTAATTACGCCAAATGATATATTAATTATAACTGCTGATCATGGCTGTGATCCAACAACACAAAGCACAGATCATTCCAGAGAGTATGTACCTCTTTTAATCTATGGCCCCAGAATAAAAGCAGGTTATAACATTGGAGTAAGAGAAAGTTTTTCAGATTTAGGAGCAACAATTACAGAAATTTTTAAGGCTGGAAAACTGCCCAATGGTATCAGCATGCTTAGTGAAATTGTACAAAATTAAAGGAGATAGATCAAAGATATGCACACTCTAAAAAGAAATTTAGACAATAGTTTAAAGGTAATAAATAATGTAATTAAAGGTTTTACTCCAAAGGTAGGTTTAATTTTGGGATCTGGGTTAGGGATATTAGCTGAAGAAATAAATGAACCTCAAAAAATATCTTACAGGGACATTCCACATTTTCCAGTTTCAACTGTTGAAGGACATACAGGTCAACTAGTATTTGGTAAATTAAATAATGTTCCTGTTATTACATGTCAGGGGCGTATCCATTATTATGAGGGCTACTCAGCAGTAGAAATTACATATCCGGTTAGAATTATGCAACAATTAGGTGTAGAGTATTTAATTGTTACTAATGCTGCTGGAGGTGTTAACTTAGCTTTTGAACCAGGAGATTTAATGCTAATCACTGATCATATTAACTTAACAGGTGAAAATCCATTACGTGGACAGAATAACCCTGATTTGGGTCTTAGATTTCCTGACATGTCGGAAGCATATTTTTTAGAATTGCAACAAAAGGCACTTAATGTAGCTGCAAAATTAAAAATAGAGCTTAAACAAGGCGTTTATGCAGGAGTAATTGGTCCAAGTTTTGAAACACCCGCAGAAATAAGATATTTAAGAACTATAGGAGCCGATGCTGTTGGTATGTCTACAGTTCCAGAAGTTATTGTTGCTAATCATGCAGGTATTAAAGTTTTGGGGTTATCTTGTATTACAAATATGGCAGCGGGAATTTTAAAACGCAAACTTACGCATGAAGAAGTTATGGAAACAGCTGAAAAGATTAAAAAAGATTTTGCAGAATTAGTAAAAGAGATTGTAGCTGATTTAAAATAGATTTTCAAGTTAAGTTTAAAAACTGGGGAAAAGAGATTGAGATGAGAATAATTGATATAATCCAAAAGAAAAAAAATGGAGAAAAACTAACCAAGGAAGCAATAAATTTTGCAATTGAGGGCTATACAAATGGAACAATACCCGACTATCAAATGTCAGCTTTGTTAATGGCAATATATTTTAAAGGTATGAACAAACAAGAAACAGCAGATTTAACAATGGCAATGATTAATTCTGGAGATAAAATTGATTTATCCGCAATAAAGGGAATTAAGGTTGATAAACATTCAACTGGCGGAGTCGGGGATAAGATTAGCCTAATTGTAGTTCCCCTAGTTGCTTCTGTGGGTATTCCAGTTGCGAAGATAAGCGGCAGAGGTTTAGGACATACTGGTGGAACTATCGACAAACTTGAAGCTATTGAAGGATTTAACACCCAACTTACTAGTAGTGAATTTATAGAAAATGTTAATAAATATAAAATGGCGATAGTAAGCCAAACCGCTAATTTAACTCCTGCTGATAAAAAATTATATGCTTTGCGAGATGTAACAGCCACAGTGGATAGTGTTCCTTTAATTGCAAGCTCAATAATGAGTAAGAAAATTGCTGCTGGAGCTGATGCTATAGTTTTAGATGTTAAAGTTGGGTCTGGGGCTTTTATGAAGTCAATAGCTGAAGCCAGGGAATTAGCTAAAACTATGGTTGATATAGGGAAATCACTAAATAAAAAAACTGTAGCTATTATTTCTGATATGAATCAACCTTTAGGTCATGAAGTGGGAAATGCTAATGAAATTAAAGAAGCCATAGAAGTGTTAAATGGAAATGGATCTGAAGATGAAACTACAGTTGCTTTAACAATAGCTTCGTATATGACAGTGTTAGGTGGAGCATTCCAGGATTTTGATACAGCTTACAACGAACTAATAAAGATAATAAATTCTGGGCAAGCCATCGAAAAATTAAAAGAATTAATTAAAATTCAGGGTGGGGATTCAACAGTTATAGATAACCCGGATAAATTACCTCAAGCTAAATACCATTATGAAATTAAAGCACTGCAAACAGGTTTTGTCGAATCCATCAATGCGGAGCAAATTGGTCTCATAGCTATGATGCTTGGAGCTGGCAGAAAAAACAAAGAGGATACTATAGATTTTTCAGCTGGTGTAACTTTAAATAAAAAAGTGGGAGATAAAGTAAGAGAAAACGATACAATCTGCACTCTTCATACCAATCTTGAAAATTTTAAGGATATTGAAAAGATGGTAAAAAGCGCCTATTCCATAGGAATATTAAAGCCTAAATCTATTAATTACATTTACGAAATTATATCGTGATTTTTTTTGGATTGTAAACTTAAACAGAAAAAATTAACATATATAATGAAGTTTTAAAAAGCTAGAGAACTAGCTTTTTTTATTTATTATACTGGGTTACATTAGCAAAACTTTTAGTTCAGAAAAAAGAATTTCCTTCTTAAAAAAAACAAATAATAAAGGAAAGCATAAAAAGGAGGGAATGTCTTGAAAAAAAATATTGCAATTTTTCTAGTACTTACTATGGTACTAACTATTTGTCCGTTAAGCATGAAAACAGCTTTTGCAGAGGAACCAAAAATTAATGCAGAAGGAGCCATTGTTATAGATGCGGATTCTGGTCAAATTTTATTTGAGCAAAATGCTGATAAACGTTGGTATCCTGCTAGTACTACAAAAATTATGACACTTTGTTTAGCCTTAGAAGCTGTGAAAAAAGGTCAAGTTAAATTAACAGATATTGTGCCTGCAAGTGAAAATGCCTGCAGTTATGGAGGTACCCAAGTTTATTTGGATCCTAGGGATCAATTTAATTTAAATCAAATGTTAATTGGTATTGCTGTAGGTTCTGCAAATGATGCTAGTGTTGCAGTTGCTGAATTTTTAGGAGGTACCGAAGAGAACTTTGCTGAGTTAATGAATAAAAAAGCAAAAGAAATAGGTGCTACAAATACAAACTTTGTTAATTCCCACGGTTTACATAATGATAACCATTATACTACTCCTAGAGATCTAGCAAAAATTACGAGATATAGTTTGCAGCATACTGATTTATTAAATTACACAAAAATTAAACACTATACATTTCGTGAACAACCTAAACTTCTTATTTTAAATAATACAAATAAGTTGCTATGGAGATATCCTGGAACTGATGGAATTAAAACAGGGACAACTTCTCAAGCAAAACGCAATTTGGTATCTACGGTTGAGAAGGATGGCTTACGGTTAATTGCTGTTGTCATGGGGGTTGATGAAAAGGGCGGACATTTTTCCGAATCAATCAAATTATATAATTGGGCTTTTTCTCAATTTGGTTATAAACAGTTATACGGACAGGGACAAGTTTTGACTCAAGTTAAAGTAAGTAAAGGCTCAATAGAAGAGTTACCTCTTGTTGCTGAACAAAAGGTAGGTGCCTTTGTTATAAAAGGAAAAGAGGCTGCTATAACTACCAAAATTATTGTACCAAAGAGTATTGTTGCACCCATTAAAAAGAACCAAAAAGTTGGTGAAATATTAATATATAAAAACGGACAAAAAGTAAGTACGGTAAACTTATTAGCTAAGGACGAAGTAACAAGATGTTCTTTATGGCAACAATTTTACCGGATGTTTAATTTAATAGTTAAATAAAAAAATAAGCTTCCCATAAGTGGAGGCTTTTAGTTGGCGCCCGGCATGGGCGCTTGCTTGTCGGTGAAAGTCCGATACGGGAGTTGATAGTGCCCACCGTTAGCCTAAGACAAGGGTGTCCATCGTGAGGTGGAATCTGAAGGAAGCCGAAGGGGGAACTTGGAACATAGCGCAAGCAAACCGAGGTTGGCTAGTCAGGCGGGTAACCCTACAAAAAATGGGAAAGCCCAAAAGCATGATAACCTGATTAGTTAGGACGGATGCGTTCAAGTTCAGGTAAGCAAACTTAACCGGGGAAGCCCGGTACTATCCTAGAGAATAGGTAGGCTCAAACAAGTGTTACTGTCAATTAAAATGTCCCACTTTTGGGAAAGATTTTTACTCACTTAAAAACTTGCAAAAAAATTAATCCATTAATCTTTTTACTGCGCCATATTTCTAATGCTATTTTCCTGCTGCTTCATCCGATAGCTTTCACCCTTGATTGTTACAAAATGGCAATGATGTACAAATCGATCCAATATCGCTGTTGCAAGGAAAGCTTCGAAAAAGGCTTCTGCATGCCGGCCAATTTGTTTCATTTCCTTACGGTATCTTGACTTTATATCCTCGGATGTAATATTCTTATGTTTAGGATAATGATTTTTATTTGTAATGTGTTTGCCTTTCTCTGCTTTTTCCAGCGGATGAAGGGCAATTTCTTTTTCTTTGTGAAATACCTTTAGCATGTTATCCGTGATTAATACATCCACGTAATCTCCAATGTAAGTATATGGTACAGAATAATAGTTGTTCCGGTACGAGATATGACAGTTTGTTTGTACTAAGCATTTTGTTATGTCTGCTAGAAGATAATCATTAGTCGGCAACATAAGCAATTGCTCTTTTTCTTTGGAATTAATATTAGCCAAAGTCGACTTGAGCTTCTTCTCCAGGAAGTGAATGCAGGACCATATATGCTTTTGGCGTAGCTTTTCTAATGGCAGCCACATAGCGTTTAACAGTATCATAGCTTCCAGCGTAACCCATCTGAGAATCTCTCATATCTTGATAGATCCTTGTTGCTGAAAGGCCTTTTGAGACTTGACTATTAATATATTCTTTAAATTCGTCAAGTATTGAAGCTTGTACTTTCCTTTCTACAACTCCTTCTGTTGCGAGCTTTTTTAAAACAGCAGCAACGGTTTTACGATTTACATTTAATATCTCACCAATTTTGGTTTTGCTATATCCTTTTTCAAAAAGCGTTCTTATGGTTGTGTGCATTTCTACCCCAATATTGCATTTATCTCCTTTACAGTTTTTTTAATTTTATCTGTAAAGGATATTTTTTTGAATAAAAGGTGGGTAATTTTCTTCCCATTAACACCAAACAGTTGGTTTAAGGAAATAGGGTTAATTGATTTGGAAACATACAATGTCAGCGTTTTGTCTCACTTCTGCGAGAAGTGACTGAGGTTTATCAGGAGCCGTATACGAGGCACGTACGTACGGTTCTGTGAGAAGGATAAAGCCGAAGCAAATTACTTCGGCTTTACCTTACTCGATTTTGGTTTATCTAGCTTGGACGTACTAAGGAAAGGCTACAGGCGAACAGCCGATAGCTTTCATTACAAAAATAGCAGAAAGGTTTTCGTTATTAATATTCTATTAACCTGCCTTAAACTGAACAGTATGTGTATAAACTAATTATTTAGATATCACCTGATTTCGACATAATGTTACCAAAAATTAGCAGGAATATAATGCTGAACTGTAGAATTTTTGAAAGAATTTAAGTGAAAGTCAGGGGGAGATTCGATGAATATAGAAATAAAAGCCGAGGAAGGAACTCTAATTGTAGAAATAAGCGGCGAATTGGATATGGTTGTGGCAGATGAATTTAAACAAAAAGTTGAGCGATTATTAAGCCAAAAAAAATACGATAAATTAATTTTAGATTTTAAAAATGTTAGTTTTATTGATAGCTCTGGTCTAGGAGTTATCCTTGGACGCTATAAAACTATTTCTCAATACAATGGACGGATGGCTATTGTTAGTGTACAAAACCCAGTTCAAAAAATACTTGAACTTTCAGGTATATTAAGAATATTAAACATCTATCCTGATGTTAGTTCAGCTATAGCTGCTATGTAGGGAGGATCAGAAATGGATAAAAAACCAAATAATTGGCAGAACTATATGAAACTTGAATTTGCTAGCTTACCTGAAAATGTCGGTTTTGCGAGGGTAGCAGTTGCATCTTTTATTTCACAAGTGGATTTAACACTAAATGATTTGGAGGAGATTAAAGTTGCAATTTCCGAAGCAGTTTCAAATGCAATTATTCACGGTTACGAAAATAAGCCTTATGGCATAGTAGCAGTGGAAGTTTTCAGAAATAAAAATATGATTACTATAGTTATTGAAGATCATGGTGTAGGTATTAACGATATTGAGCAAGCTATGCAGCCTGCTTATACAACGGATCCTGAAAGAATGGGGTTAGGCTTCGTTTTTATGAAATCCTTTATGGATGATTTAATAGTCGATTCTCATCTGGGAAAAGGAACAACCGTTACTATGTCCAAAAAAATTAATTCTTTGGAAGCAATAAATTAAAGGTGGCGGATTTTATATGGTGACACGCCTATCCGAAATGAATTTACCGCGTTTCCCATTACTTTCTGAAGAAGAAATGGTCAAATTATTAGCCCAAGCAAAAAAAGGCGATAGTATAGCTAGAGAAAAGTTAATTAACTGTAATCTAAAACTAGTTTTTAATCTAGTACAGAGATTCGAGAATAGAGGTTATGAGTTAGAGGATTTATTTCAGATAGGCACTATAGGATTAATGAAAGCTATCGATAAATTCGATTCCTCTTACAACGTAAAATTTTCTACCTATGCAGTCCCAATGATCATAGGGGAAATTAGACGCTTTTTAAGGGATGATAGTCCAATTAGAGTTAGCCGTTCTTTGAAAGAAACAGCATATAAATTAAATCGTACTAGAGAGGCTTTAATTAGAAAGTTGCAAAGAGAACCATCTATTAATGAAATTTCTGAGGCCTTAGATATTCCTAGAGAAGAAGTTGTAAATGCAATGGAAGCAATTCAGCTTCCAACTTCTATTCACGAAACACTATATCAGGATGAAGGAGATCCTATTTATGTTTTAGATCAATTAAGCGATAATAAGGAACATGATATTTGGTTCGATAAAATTGCCATTAAAGAAATTCTTAAAAATTTGCCAGAAAAACACCGTCAAGTTATAATGATGAGATTTTTTCTTGATAAAACCCAAATGGAAATTGCTCAGGCAATAGGTCTTTCTCAAGTCCAGATTTCACGCATCGAGAGACAGGCATTAAAAAATATAAAAGAATTATTAAATAATGAAAAATTTTTAAAACAAAAACAAGTAAAATAACAAAAAAGTATTGCCAAATTCTTTAATCATATATTCTAGCTTTCGGTGAAACAATATATATGAAAATTAATATTATTTATTAGGGAGGCTAGAAAATATGCATGTTAGAATGGTAGAGCTACTTGGTGAATCCGATGTTAGTTGGAAAGATGCTGTACAAAGAGCTGTTAATGACGCATCTAATGAAATTCCTAATATAACTGGTGTAGAAATATATAATTTGACAGCTGCTGTTAAAGACGGAAAATTAGTTGAATATAAAGCAAATGTTAAGGTAGCATCTTATAGCGACGAATTTTAAGTAAAAGCTGGTTATAAACCAGCTTTTTTTATTGCTTTAGTCATGATATTATTGATAAAAACAAATAGGAGCTACTCATGAATAATTTAAAAATTGCATTATGCCAAATGTTGGTTGAAAATGATAAAAAAAAGAATCTAATAAAGGCCAAGAAAATGATAGAAAGGGCGGTTAGTCTAAACGCAAATTTTGTTATGTTGCCTGAAATGTTTAATTGCCCCTATGACATTTCTTATTTTAAATATTATGCGGAAAAATTATCTGATGGGGAAACAATCCAATTACTATCAAATCTTGCTCAAAAAAATAAAGTTTATATAGTTGGTGGATCCATACCCGAAATAAGAAATCATAGATTATATAATACATCTATAGTTTATAATGCAGAAGGAAATATTGTAGGCACCTATCAAAAAGCTCATTTGTTTGATGTACATATACCAGATGGGATATCTTTTCAAGAATCAAAAGTATTGTCACCGGGTGAAAAAATTGCTGTGATTGATACAAGTTTTTGCAAAATCGGAGTGGCTATCTGCTATGATATCCGCTTTCCAGAGTTATTCAGAGCTATGGCTTTGGCAGGTGCAAAAATTATTTTTGTACCGGCAGCTTTTAATATGACAACTGGTCCAGCACATTGGTCAACACTTTTCAAAAGTAGAGCTTTAGACAATCAAGTCTTTATATTTGGAAACTCTCCTGCTAGAAATGAACATGCGTCATATGTAGCATATGGTCATTCCTTAGCTATTAATCCTTGGGGGCAAATTATCGCTGAAGCTGATGAGCAGGAAAAAATTTTACTAGTAGATATAAAACTTGACGAAATTGAAAAAATTCGTTCTGCTATACCAATTTGGAAGCATCGACGTACAGATATTTATAGTTAATGTATAAAGAAATTATTTAATTGTTAAATTATTTAATTATAAGTTAAATTGGACCTAGAAGAGAGGAGTGGCAATGTGGGGATTGTATTAAATACGAAGGTTTTTAATACTATGCTTCAGATTTCGGCAAATAATTTTCCCTGTTTTTTAGCCCAAAATTGTATTGCGATGTTTAAGCAATGGGCCAAGGAAGATGATATTGTAAGCTGTTTCTATTCAGGTCAGGTCTAAAAGCTGTGCAATTTGACGTTTAGTTACCGAGTTGTTAAAGGTATAATCAAAGTCTTCTGGATTACGAATGTAGGAAACTCTGCCGCTTGTAGGCGGCGGTAGAACCAGTTTATGATGCTTATAGATGTATTGGCTGCCAAGCTTATATAAAAAATTGCAAAAAAAGAGTAATCGGAGCCTTGGAATTTAATAATTATAAGGTTGAGCGTAATGCCAAACGCTGTATTGGATGTGGTGAATGTATACTAAAATGTCCTTCAAAGAAGAAGTTTTAAAAGATGTTAAATTAAATGAGAAAGCAAAAATAGCGGAGTTTATTAATTTCAATGGATACTTATATGATCGAAATACTATTTTAACAAATAATTAAACTTTAGTTCATAATCGGAAAAACTTGTAACGATTAACATTGCGGAATAAAATTAAAATAAGATAGAGGCTAATCAAAAGTTTAAAAGAACATTGGAGGGAAAAGAATGGAGGTTAAAGCATTTGTAGAAAGAATAGTTGAGGGAGCATATGCTTTAGTTAAAATAGGTGGCAGTTCCCATGAGGTTTATTGGTCTAAGCATTATTTACCACCTAATGTGCAAGAAGGCGATACTTTAAAGTTAACTATAGAAATTGATCGGACAGCTGGAAAAAAGAAACATAAAGTTAGTTACTTAGCTGATCGTTTTAAGAAATAGTGGAAGTAAAATATATTGTTAACCATTTCTGGAGGTCTTCAAACTGAAAAACATAAATAAAAATGCTGTCTTAATTACAGCAACAATGGGTTCATTTTTAACTCCTTTTATCAGTTCAGCTATAAACATTGCGTTACCTACAATAGGAACGGAGTTTTCTACTGGTGCGTTAAATTTAAGCTGGATAGCAACATCATATCTTCTAGCTGCTGCGGTTTTGCTTGTTCCTTTTGGTAGATTGGCCGATATTTATGGAAGAAAAAAAATATACTTTTTAGGAACCTTATTCTTCAGTATAAGTTCGGCACTTTGTTCAATAGCTATGTCTACAGAAATGCTAATTTTATTTAGGATTTTACAAGGCATTTCAGCTGCATTGATTTTTAGTACTGGAGTTGCAATTTTAACATCCGTTTTTAATGTAGGAGAAAGAGGAAAAGCACTGGGGATAAATGTTGCTGTCGTCTATATTGGGCTTTCACTTGGCCCAACTTTAGGTGGTTTATTGACCTATTATTTTTCTTGGAGAAGTATATTTTTAGTTAATATGGCTCTTGGCTTAATAACTGCAATACTTATTATATTTTATTTAAAAGGGGAATGGGTAGAAAGTGCAGGAGAAAAATTTGATCTCCTTGGATCCATCTTATACGCTTCTGGAATATTAGGAGTAATGTATGGTTTTTCAATTTTATCAGAAATGAAAGGTATTTATCTTGTTCTTTCAGGTAGCATAATTTTTCTAATCTTTTTTTATTATGAGTTTAGAATTTCAAATCCTATTTTAAATGTTTCATTGTTTCGCAAGAATAGACTGTTTATTTTCTCATCTTTTGCTGCATTTATCAATTATAGTGCAACCAATGCAGTAGGTTTTCTGCTTAGTCTCTATTTACAGTTTATTAAAACCCTAACACCTCAGACAGCAGGAGTACTTTTAATTATTCAACCTGCCATCCAAGCACTTTTTTCACCTTTAGCCGGAAAATTATCTGATAAAATAGAACCGCAAAAGGTAGCATCCCTGGGTATGGTGTTCACTACTTTAGGTTTGTTTACTTTGATATTCTTAGATATGGAATCATCCTTTTTGTATATAATAATGAGTCTTGTTTTCCTAGGTTTTGGATTTTCTCTTTTCTCCTCACCAAATACCAATGCTGTCATGAGTTCAGTTAATAAAAAATATTACGGTGTTGCTTCGGGTATTCTAGGAACTATGCGTTTGACGGGACAAATGTTTAGTATGGGCATAGCTACATTCTTTATTGCTATGCATATTGGTAAAGCCCAAATTACACCAACTTACTATCCACTTTTTTTAATTAGTTTCAAACAAATTATACTTATTCTAACAATATTATGTTTTATAGGTATTTTTTGCTCTTTAGCAAGAGGTAAATCATATCAAGGCATAGGTGATATTAGTAACGAAAAATAAAATATTAGAGCTTATAAATAAAACAAGAATATTTGTAATAGGAAAGAACGAGGAAATTAGTATGAATCTTATCCGAATATTTTCTGTTACCCAAAATAATGCTATATTGGTACATATAAAACAATTAGCTACACGTTTTGGTTTTTCAACTTTTAATTATTATTTTCTAATTATTTTTAAGTTTCCATATACATTTTGTTAATAAAATAGCAAAATGTGAAAGTAAATAGGTCGATGGTGCCGTATACATAGTACTAAATATAAATTTTATATTTTTATTATTTCAGGAACTACCAAACATCCTTGGAGGTATAGAATTATATAGTTTGTCAGAGTATATCTCGATTAATTCAGACATACTGGTGATACTATGGTTTAATAAGACAATAGTTGAAATTAAAAAGCAAATTGGAAATTGTATGAATTTATTAATCAGAATCCTGTCATGGGAAAATCAGTTAATATTGATGGGTATATGTTGACAAAAGAGTAAACTTAAATCTGTTAAGGAATACCCATTAAAAAATATTAGTTTACATAATTAATATTATAGGAATCAAAATAATTTATTGTACGCTTTTATAGGTTACTTACTTTTGTTATGTTGCCTATACAGGGAACGAATGTTTCATAAGCTTTCAGAACATGATATAATATTACTAAAACTTAGCAGTTATTAAACTTTGAAAGGGTTTTGTTATGTACGAAAATTTAAGCACTCGTCAGCAAAATATTCTTGATTTTATCATTAAAAAAATAAACGAAAAAGGCTACCCACCATCTGTCCGCGAAATTGGTGCTGCTGTAGGGCTAAAATCTACTTCAACAGTTCATGGTCATTTGAACCAGTTAGAAGAAAAAGGCTACATTAAAAGAGATCCTACAAAGCCTAGAACTATAGAAATATTAGGACATCAAAAAATTATTGATGTCCCTTTAGTTGGTAAAATTACAGCAGGGCAGCCAATTTTAGCTGTAGAAAATGTTGAAGAAACATTTCCTTTGCCATATAATTTGATTCAAAATAATGACGTTTTTATGTTAACCGTTGTCGGAGATAGTATGATTGAAGCAGGCATTTTAGATGGAGATTATGTTATTGTAAGAAAACAAAGTAATGCTAAAAACGGAGATATTGTAGCTGCCTTATTAGGAGAAGAAGCTACAGTAAAAAGATTTTTTAAAGAACAAGGCAGTATACGTTTGCAACCTGAAAATAAATATATGTCACCTATCTACTGTCAAGATGTAAAAATACTTGGTAAAATTGTCGGAGTTTTTCGTTACGTTTACTGATTAATGTTTAGTACGTATTGGCAGGCGTTTATAATTGCTATTTTAGCATAATCCTTTGATAATCCCCCTTGCAAGTAGACAGCAAAAGGAGATCTTAGTGGAGCATCTGCACTTAATTCTATAGTAGAGCCTTGAACAAAGGTTCCTCCAGCCATAATTACCTTATCTTCATAGCCTGGCATGGCCCAAGGTTCTGGTATAACATGAGCATCGATTGGGGAAGCTGCCTGTAAACCTTGACAAAATGCAATTAAACTTTCTTTGGAGCATAATTTTATTGTTTGAATTATATCTGTACGTTTTTCTTGTGCAAGAGGGTTTACCTCGTAACCTAAATCACTAAATAAAGCAGCTGCAAAAATTGCACTTTCTAAAGCTTGTGCAACTATATGAGGAGCCATGTAAAGTCCTTGGTAAAGCAATCGATAGATATATCCTGGTGCTGAACCTATTTCTTTCCCGATACCTGGAGCTGTTAATCTAATACTTATCCTTTCAATAAGATTTTCTTTACCAACTATATAACCGCCACTTGGAGCCAGACCCCCTCCTGGGTTTTTGATTAAAGAACCAGCTGTTAAATCTGCTCCCACTTGAGGAGGTTCTTTCTCTTCTACAAATTCTCCATAGCAGTTATCAACAAAGCAAATAATATTTGGATTTATAGCTTTGACCAGCTTAATAAGCCTTGCAATTTCCTCTATAGTAAGGGAAGGCCTTAAAGAGTATCCTCTAGACCTTTGAATCAAAACCATCTTAGTGTCAGTTTGTAATTTTAAGGATATAGCGTCGTAGTCAGGTTTCCCTTCAGGTGTTAACTGGATTTCTTCGTATTTTATCCCTGCTTCCCTTAAAGAACCTGGAGTAATTTCGGGATAACCTATTACCTTCAATAAAGTATCGTATGGTGTTCCTGTAATTGATATTATACGATCGTTTGGTTTTAGAATGCCAAAGAGACATAAAGCTATTGCGTGTGTGCCTGATACTATTTGAGTTCTAACTAATGCAGACTCTGTAGCAAAAACGTTAGCATATAATTGTTCTAGAGTATCTCTGCCGTAATCCCCATATCCGTACCCTGTGCTACCTTTAAAACATTCGTCATAAACGTTAGATTTTTGAAATGCATTTAATATTTTAATATGGTTATATTTAATAGAACTTTGATAATTATTTATAATCTGTCTGCTGACCTCATCCGCTTTTTCAGCTATTTCTACTATTTGTTTAGAAATTTTAAATCTTGACAACTATTTAAGTCCTCCTTTAATCATAAAGCTATGAAATATGCAAAAGTATGTACTATATCTGAATAATATTATATTATTTTTAGTTTCTAAATACTAGTTTACATAATATAGCAACTTTATTAATTTTATCAGATTAACTTATTTGGTAATCTACGGATTGATCAAATCCATCATAATAATCATTTGATTCTAGTGTATTTAAAATATCGTCACTAATATCGTCTCTAGTTATTAATGTTAAATCATCACGGGTTATATTTTGTTGATTAATTAAGCGAGTAGCTTGCAATCTAATACTTCTTTCAATTAGATTTCTAATTAACCTGGCATTCCCTTTCTTATTGTTACCAGATGCAATCATTTTGTGTAATATTTTTTCTAGTTTAATCAAAGCTTCAGAATTAAAAAAATATTGGCGACGCTGCATCATTAGTTGGGCAATGGATAATAGTTCGTTAACTGTATAATCAGGGAATTCAATCTGTAATGGTAGCCTAGATGTTAGTCCGGGATTGGTTTTCATAAACCATTCCATTTCATTTTTGTATCCAGCTAATATTAATATAAAATTATCCTTATAATCTTCCATAGCCTTAACTAATACATCTATTGCTTCTTTTCCAAAGTCCTTTTCTCCACCTCGTGCTAATGAATAAGCTTCATCAACAAACAACACTCCGCCTAAAGCCTTTTTAATTTGGTCTCTAGTTTTTTGAGCCGTCTGGCCAATATACTCTCCTACTAAATCTGCACGTTCAACCTCAATTAAATGTCCTTTATTCAAAATACCAATTTCTTTAAAAAGCTTGCCTAAAATTCTTGCTACAGTAGTTTTACCGGTACCTGGGTTACCTTTAAAAACCATATGTAATACTAGTGATTCAGTTAATAAGTTTTCCTCGCCGCGCTTTTTTTGAATTATAACAAAAGCATATAGTTCCTTAATTAATTTTTTAACATTAGTTAGACCAATTAAACAATTCAATTCTTTAAGTATATCTTCCAGATTTGATTTTTCATTATTAAGTATATCATGATTTAAATTTTGAAGTTTTTTTTGTATGTTTTGTTGTGGGCGCATCCTAGATCCAGTTTTTTGTTGGGAATTACTGATTTTATTTTTAGTTGGCTTTCTTGTAACTTTATTGTCAACTGATCCGTTATTATTAAACAAAATTCTTATATTCATAGCCACACCTCTTACAAAACATCTTTTCTACTTTTAACATTATACTAGTAACCAGCATAATGTTTGCCTATGTAAATATTTACAGTAAATCAATATTTTACATAATAATCTATTCCTATCTAGAATAATAAAATAGAAATGCTTAAAAATAAAAAAGACCTAACTTAGGGCTGACTACCTAAGAAGGTCTTTTAAAAAATATTTTTAGATATTTATACTATCTGATTACCGTAACTTTAGCTCCATTTCTTAACATAGCTGCATTTGCTTCATCAGTATCAACATGTAATTCTAATTTAAATTTAGGACTTACACGAATAACAACATTTTTGAATAGAATTTCTCGATCTCCTTCGACTAAAACATCCACTTTCTCTTTATCTTTAAAACCTAATTCTTCAGCTAATTCAGCTTCCATATGAATATGTCTAGCAGCTATAATAACTCCTTTATCTATAGCAACCATTCCTGCAGGGCCTACTAAAACACATCCTGGAGAACCTTCCAAATCACCGGATTCTCTTACGGGAGCATCAATTCCCAGTTTAAAGCAGTCTGTTTTACTTACCTCAACCTGTGTATTCGTACGAACAGGACCTAGGACACGAACAGCTTCAATAATACCCTTTGTTCCAACAATTGTTACTAATTCCTTTGATGCATATTGCCCTGGTTGGGATAAGTCTTTTATAGGAGTAAGTTCATACCCCTTTCCAAATAGTTGCTCTAAATCATTTTGTGATAAATGAACATGACGATTTGAAATACCTACTGGTACTTGCATATTACTACTCATTTCAAAAACCCTCCTACAAAACTTTGCATTTTTTCAGATATGTACTATATTACTGATAACATCATTATACAACTGTATTTAAGGTATTGTAAATAAATAAATACTAACGAGGTGTTTGCTGAGCGTAAATTTGATATCTAATATCTTGCTCAACTAAGAGACGGTAAATCTTACAAAGCTGCAGGAGTCTAGATGTTGTACGCTGTCCAATTTTTTCTTCAAGCTCAACAATCTCCAAATTAGTAGTTACAATTACTGGTAGATTATTGTTAGCCCTATAATTTATAATTGAATAAATTTTATTTATAGACCATTCGGTATAATTATGAGCTCCTAAGTCATCTAAAACTAAAATTTCAGCTTTTCGGGCTGCATTAGTAAGATCTAATTCATTTAAATCCTGGTCATTTTGTTTGCCATATGTAGATCGTATTTCATCAAGTAAATCAGGAACAATCGAAAACAAAACTTGCTTGTTATTGGTTAAAAGAATGTTTGTAATTATTGAAGCTAGGAATGTTTTTCCACTACCAACTGGGCCACAAAGCAAAAGTCCTTTGGTAAAATCGTTGTTTATAATACTGGCCGTAAAATCCTTAGCTGCATTATATGTTCTTTTAGCAACTTCATAATATGTTAATTCCTCTTGGTCAATTTTCTTTTGCGGATAATAATCGAAATTAAAACTTTCAAAGTTATATTTTTGAATTTGTAACCCTAGATTAGAATGTTTAAATCTATTCATTATTGTTCTTTGTTTCATACAAGGACATATATAGGCTTGCTCATTTTTATAATAAACTCCACGATCAAAACAAATCGAACATCTAAAATTTTTCTTTTCATCTAAATGCGAATTATTAACGTCTACCTGTTTAGCTAATTCGCTTAGTTTTTGTTTTAATAATTGTTGCATGATTTTCTCCTAACTTAAATATAGGTCTTTGTACTTATCCTTTTTAGGTTTAGAATTTAAATTATGATTCATTTTTTGTTTTTTAATAGAAACGTTACCTTTAATTTGATAAAATTTTTCTTCGTAATTTACAGCTTGATTAACTGTAAAAATATTATTTTTTTGCCAATCACGCAAAATTGAATCTATGTACTTAAAGTTTAAAACACCACGAAGTACTGACCTTTTTAAAGCTTCTAATATTAATTCTGGAGAATAACCATCCCCTTGACACCATTCTACTATCTGGCTGTTTTCCATTGGAGTAAGAAGTCTACCAAACTCCTTTTCAAAGGATTGATACAATTGACCTAAAATCTTATTTGCACTAGCAATACCTAACTTCTCCTTTTTTTCAGCCTCTTCAGCTACTTTAGCTTTTTCCACTGCCCAGACTTCGGCTAGTTTATCAAAAAGAATAGTAAAGGAAAAAAAATTTGTCCATTCCCCTGTAGAATAATTATATTGGCGTTCAATAGTTAATAAATTTTTTTCAATTAAACTTGCGATTTTACTTTTAACTGATAAGCAATCAATTGACATATATTTAGCTATATCTTCTGGTTGTGGATAAGGTTCGCCTTGAAACTGTTTGTAAGAAAGAAGGTGAATTAATAACATCAGCTCCGTCTCATTTATTCCTAATTTTGCATAACAACGTAATAACATAAAAGGAACTGCTATTGTGCCATCACTAATTAAATCTGAAGCAAATCCTGAAGTAAAACATTTTTCTGTCAAAAGATAATCCCCCACCTTTGTACTACCTATCAAGATAATTATAACATTTGCTAATAATTTAAGCATAGATAAAGACAAAAGCAATTTATCATAAAAAATGACAAATTGCTTTCAAATATTCTTTTTGATAGGATTAAATATCTTGATATTGGTCAATACTGTCCTTAATTTGCTGTAACAAAAGTTGAACCTTTTTTTGATTGCCTTTTTGAATTTCACTGTTTATCAAATCAGCTAATTTTGCCTGAATAATTTCAAGACTGGTTAATGTTGGTTCAAATTGTTCTTCCATATTAATAGGATATTCATCTAACAGCTTTGGTACAATTACCTTTGAGTCAACTTTTTGGCTTAATAATTTGGCAAAGCTGTGTGCTGCTGCTTCTTCTCCGTGAGTAATAAAATAGCACTTAGGGTTTTTAAATGATGTTGCCCAATTTAAGAGCCCAATTTGGTCGGCGTGAGCCGAAAAACCATCAATTCTTCTAATATCTGCTTTAACATTTATTTCTTCACCGTGGATGGTTACTTTCTTTTCGCCATCTATTAACCTTCTTCCCAGTGTACCCTCAGCTTGATAACCAACAAAAAGTATTGTTGACTCTGGACGCCAAAGGTTATGTTTTAAATGGTGTTTTATTCTACCTGCATCACACATTCCACTAGCTGAAATAATAATTGCTCCACCTTTTACTTGATTTAAAGCTATAGATTCCTCAGTTGTTCTAGCATATTTTAAACCCGGTAGTGAAAAAGGGCATCCTCCATTTTTCGATTGTAAAGTCTTAGTTTCCTCATCAAAGTACTCGCTACTTTGACTAAATATTTCAGTAGCTGCTATTGCCAAGGGGCTGTCGATATATACATTTTGCTGAGGAATGTCTCCATTTTGGATAAGCAAATTTAAATCATATAAGATATCTTGAGTTCTTTCAACTGCAAAAGAAGGAATGATTAAATTTCCACCTTTTTGCATTGTTTCCTTAACTATTGCTGCAAGTTTTTCTAGTTTATTATCTATATCTTGATGCAACCTGTTACCATAGGTAGATTCCATTACAACGTAATCTGCTTCCAAAATTACTGTTGGATCGTTAATAATAGGTTGATTGGTATTACCAATGTCACCAGAGAAAACTATTTTAAAATCTTTGTTGTTTTCTTTGACAAATAATTCAGCAATGGCTGAACCTAAGATATGACCTGCATCATGAAAATATAATTGAATGTTAGAAGCTAGATCGATTTTTTCATTATAATTAAATGACCTAAAGTATTTTATGCAGTTCTGAGCCTCTTCAGCAGTATAGATAGGTTCAATCAATGGCTTGCCAGCTCTACGATATTTACGGTTTTTTCGTTCAACTTCCATTTCTTGAATATGGCCACTATCCGGCAACATTACCTCTGCTAATTTTGCAGTAGCCTTTGTTGTATATACATAACCTTGAAAACCTTTTTTAAATAATTTTGGTATTAAACCACTATGGTCAATATGGGCATGAGTTAAAATTAAAAAGTCAATTTCATTTGGTGCAAAAGGGAAATCACCATAGTTTTTTTCTTTTATAGCTTTGGAACCCTGAAACATCCCACAATCTATTAGGATTTTAAAACCATTAGATTCCAGCAGATAACAAGACCCTGTTACAATTTGGCTGGCCCCATAAAACTTAAGTACTGCCATTTATTATACCCCCCTCCGGTGTAAATGGAATTAAATATCTTTTTGCTTAATTTTAATTATATACTATATAAAGCCGGAATTTTATTACTATTTCTTTGAACGAAGCTTCCTATGCGGTGTAATGCTTCACTAATATTTTGTATAGATGCTGCATATGAAATTCTGATATGCCCTTTACCACACTCTCCAAAGGCAGTACCAGGAATAACAGCTACTTTTTCCTCTTCAAGCAATTTTTCAGCAAATTCTACTTCTGATAAACCAGTTATTTTTATGGAAGGAAAAGCGTAAAAAGCTCCTTTTGGTTCAAAACATTCTAACCCAATTTCATTTAACTTTGCGACAACTAATCTACGCCTATAATTATATTGATTGACCATATCATCAACGTGTGGACGCCCGTTTTTTAGAGCCTCTATGGCAGCTTCTTGGGCCATAATGGACGCACACATAATTGAATATTGGTGTATTTTAACCATCGCTGCAACTAATTCCTCGTGAGCACAAACATAGCCAATTCTCCAGCCAGTCATAGCAAAAGATTTTGAAAAGCCATTTAATAAAATAGTACGATCACGCATTTCCGGTAAAGATGCAAAACTAGTGTGCTGGCCTTGATAATTTAATTCACTATAAATTTCATCTGAAATAACAATTAGATTGTGTTTATTAACAATTTTTGCTATAGCAAATAAATCATCCTTACTCATAACTGCTCCTGTAGGATTGTTAGGGTAGCATATTATTAACGCTTTAGTCTTATTAGTAATGTGGGATTCAAGCTGTTGAGGAGTTACTTTAAACCCATTACTGGCATTTGTATTTATTGTTACAGGTACACCTCCGGCTAAAACAGTACAAGGCTTATAAGATACAAAACATGGTTCTGGAATTAAAACTTCGTCGCCAGGATTAATTATAGCTCTCAAAGCAATATCAACTGCTTCACTAGCACCAATAGTGACAATAATTTCACTTTCAGGTTTGTATTTTACTTGATACTGTTCATTGAGGTATTGTGCTATTCCTTCTCGCAATTCAAGCATGCCATGATTTGATGTATACATGGTATGGCCTTTTTCCAAAGAGTAAATACATTTTTCCCTGATGTGCCAAGGTGTTACGAAATCAGGTTCTCCCACACCTAATGAAATAACTCCTTTTGTGCTTGCAACTAGATCAAAGAAACGTCGAATTCCCGACGGAGGAAGGTTCCTTACAACAGAAGAAATTACTTGGTCAAAGTTTGGTTTCATGGAATAATCACCTGCCTAGAATCTTCATCCTGATTCTCGAATATTATACCAGCCTGTTTATACTTTTTTAATTCAAAATGAGTCATGGTACTTTGCACATGTTCCATACAGGCAAGCTTTTCAAATACAAATTGAGAAACTTGCTTTAAACTTTTACCTTCTATTGAGACAGAAAGATCATAACCGCCGGACATTAAAGATACTGCTTTCACCTCAGGAAAGCGCTGAATTCTTTCTGCTACTTGATCAAATCCGACATCACGTTGGGGAGCTACCTTAACATCAATTAAAGCTGATACTTTATTATTATCGAACTTTTCCCAGTTAATCAAAGTTTGATAACCAACAATAATTTTTTCATCCTCTAAATGTTTTATTTCTTTTTCAATTTCCTTTGGGTCTGCGTTAAGCATTTTAGCAAGCTCATTAACAGAAATTCTACTATCTTTCTCTATAATTTCTAAAATGGCCCTGCGCAATTATAATCCCTCCTAATTTTAGAAAATAAAAAACCCTCGTCTTATAAAAGGGACGAGAGTTTACCCGCGGTACCACCCTAATTGGCAAATGTTACCCGACTTAACCAAAAAGCTTTAAGTTATAACGCAACTAACGGCTCAGCCTACTAATTTTCAGCCTGCAACTCAGGAGTGGCTTCATTTGTTTTCTCTACTGGTCTCGCACCATATTACCAGCTCTCTTTAAGAGTTAGACAAATTACTTTTCTCCATCAATGTTTTTATTTTTTTACTTTCTGTTATAATATCAATAACCATTGACTCTGTCAATAATACAATTACGCGAAACGCTTGAATTTCCTGTTTAGTTTATTATAGCTTAATAGATCATCAGATGTTACACTTACAAATTTAATATTTGCATTGGAGCAATAATAATCCTCCCAAATCGAACCTTTGGTTAAGTTATCGCTACAGCAAATTGCTAAATGTAAGTCTGGAATATAATAATCTAGCTTTATCCCTAATAAACGATAATTTGTATATAACTTACAATTAGAGAATTTAATTTTTATAAATTTATCTAATAAGCTGTTATTACCCCCTTTATCATTATTAATGCATTTAATTAATTTATCATCTTCGTTTATTATATTTACATCCGTAATTATTTTATCGGTTAAATTAGTTTTAATTTCTTCTTCCATAATATTATCAGTATCGATGTTTTTATTGTTTACAATAGAACTAAAATAAGCATTGGTGTTGCTTCTATAGAACTCTACTGATTTACTTATTAATTCATTAAGCTTCTTATTAAAAAGAGTAGAATTATTAAAATCATTACATTTTGATAATTTCTGATTAACTATTTGATTTAGCATTTCTTCGACATGCTTATCATCTGATTCCAGATAGGAATATACGCAAAAAATTAAATATCGAACAATTGCTAAACCGCGTTTATATTCCATGCTAATATTGCCTTCGCTCAACTCGCAAATAATATTTACTTGCTCAATAAGCATGTCAGTTAGTTTTATAATTCTTTGCCCTAAATCATTCTTATTTATATTAGGCACTAAACTCCCCCCCTCTAATTAAGACTTACATTAAAAGATATGCTTGTCTCAAATGCATTATGTATTTACGGCTAAAATATAAGCATTATAGCCATAATCGAGTAGGAGCTGAATAATTAATTAATTCAGCGTCCTCTCACACCACCGTACGTACCGTTCGGTATACGGCGGTTCAATAGAATTAATGTACT